>WJLG01000103.1 GCA_014728685.1 Candidatus Falkowiibacteriota bacterium | reverse complement strand
GTACTGATTATGAGCCGGTCGAATCCAATCCGATGATCGGCTGGAGAGGTGCTTCCAGATATTATTCGCCCAAATTCCTGCCGGCTTTCGAACTTGAATGCGAAGCTATGAAAAAAGTGCGCAATGAAATGGGGCTTACGAATTTGAAGATCATGATCCCTTTCTGCCGCACCTTGGAAGAAGGTAAAAAAGTGAAGGAGATCATGGCCAAACACGGACTAGTGCAGGGCAAGAACGGACTCGAGGTCTATGTGATGGCGGAAATACCGGCCAACATCATCCTGGCAAGAGAATTTGCTAAAGAATTCGATGGCTTTTCCATAGGATCGAACGATCTGACCCAGCTTACTCTTGGTATAGACAGAGACGCCGGCGGAACCTTGAAAGTCGAAGGTGTTTCCAATGAAAAAAATGAAGCAGTAAAGATACTGGTAAGCTATTTGATAGAAGTTGCCAAGAAAACCAAGACCAAAGTCGGGATCTGCGGACAAGCGCCATCGGACTTTCCGGATTTCGTCGAATTCTTGGTTGAAAAAGGAATTGATTCGATCTCGCTGATACCGGATACTGTCATAGACACTACTATTAATGTAAATAGAGTGGAGAAGGCTTTAGGCATTAAGGGTAAAAAGCCCAAGAGTAAAAGCCGAAAAACTTCCCGAAAGAAAAAAGGGAAAAAATAAAACAAAAAAGGAATCCCAAATACAAAAAAGCTCCGGATAATTCGGAGCTTTTTTGTATATTTGAAATTTATTAACCTATCAAAGACCTTCCGCAATGCGGACAATTACCACCGCCTCTTTCTTCTCTTATAGCTTCTATGGTAGTAGTCAATGATCTTGTTTGTTTTTTTAATTCTTCATTTTCTCTGTTCAACTCCCTTTCTCTCTCGTTTCGAGAGTAAACCTGAGTCATGGCGTATTCAGGAGTTCCAAACTCTTTTTCAGCCAATTGCTTTTTGAATCTCTTCTTATCTTCATCCATACCGCGATCACTGGTTGAGAACATCGCGCCCATAAAAGCTTGTTTGATCTTAACTATATCATCTTCTTCGCTTAATTTTCTCACCTTATCATTTTCTTCATCATTCAAAGCTTCGTACAAAGTGCTTCCCTTGCCGCTAAAAGCTGCTCTGTATTTAAAATCCTCCGGTATGCCAAAATCTTTCTTAACTTTATTCAAATCTCCATCATAGAATTTCTTAAAATCAGCCTCCTCAATTCCCAAAAAATTAAGCAGTATATCTTCCCGACTAAAATCCAGTATTTCTCCAGCTTTTTCACTTTTCCATAAATTATCTTTCATCATGTCGGTCAAGCCATCTAAAAATCCCTGATCCATGGGTTTGTCGGAAGTGATAACCAGTCCAAACTCATCACCGCCATCGCGTGAAAGCAAAGTATCAATATTTAATCCATGATCATTGATGAATTTCTTGGCTTCTTTACTGGCCAATGTATCGTTTATCGTATCACGAGCCAATTCCAAATATTGATCTCCTTTGGAATGATCACCGCTATTGAGATCATTGACCGGCTTAAGACCGTTCAGGTCAAAGCTTATCCGCGCCATTCTTTTGAGATCCTCTACTGTCGATTCGCCTTCCAAAAGCTCGTCGATCTTATTGACCGCATGCAATTTTGATAAAGACCCATTAGGCATTTCCAGCTTGGAATCATAATAACTGGTGGTAATTCTCTCGGAATTAATATCCACTTCTTCACGAAGATCATTTTCATCCGATATTTTTGCTCTTAACCTGTCATAATCTCCTTGGACCATCTCCTGTATGGCTTCCGGCTTGCCGGAAAGAGCCTCTTGAACCATCTCTGCCGGGGTTTTCCTTTCTCTTTCAACCCTTTTGGACTTGGCCAAATCAAGAGAACGTTTTATGAACTCTTTACCTTCGTTCTTTTCAAATTTGGGATCTTTTTCAGTTTGCATATTATTTGAAGTTATAATTCTTAAAAAGAGGGATAAGTTTTTTCATTTTTAGAAAAAACTTATCCGAATGCTGCTTATTTTTTATTTTTCTCTTTGGCTAGACCAAAGAGATGCTTAACGGCAGAACCATCTCGGCTTTGTTTGCCGACTGGTCCAGGCTGAGTTTTCAAGAATTCCGGCATATCGCTACTGGGAATCTTGACTTCTTTTGGTTTTGTTTTTTTCTTTTTCATTTATGCCTTCTTTTTTTGTTTTTACAAATATCAGGCCTGAAAAATTATCAGGTTTCAATATTTTTATATTATCACAAAATCAATTTTTTGTCAAATGTTTGAGCAAAAAATGATCAAAAAATCCCTTTATTTACATTAAAAAGACTTCTTAAGCTTCTATATCGATATTTTCACCCTTATTTTCATCTTTACTCTTCTTTCTCTTCTCATCACTGTTTTTTTCCTTTTTATCGCCCGGGGCTTCAATTTTAGGCACTTTCGGCACCAAGGGCTTTGACGGTATTGGCGGCTTGTCAAATGGATTGATCTTTCCAAATTCCATACTTTTTTATTTAAGATCCAAATTACAATTGGCTTTTAACTTTTGCCAGGGTATATATTTGTTTCTTTTGGCATTGAAATATCCGGCGCAAGCGACCATAGCTGCGTTATCGGTGGTGTATTTGAATTCCGGCTTGATGAATGTCTTTTTTTCTTTCTTCGCTTCTTTTTCCAAAGTCTCTCTCAGGGTTTTGTTAGCCGACACTCCGCCGGACAAGCATACTGTCTTAGCGTCGTACTTTTTAGCGGCTTTGATCGTCTTTTTTACCAAGACGTCCACGATCGCCTCTTGATATTTAAAACAATATTCTGAAATGCGCTTTTTCCATTTTTTATCTTTTTGAACCTTATATAATAAAGAAGTCTTTAGGCCGGAAAAAGAAAAATCAAAGTTGGGTTTATTAAGCATAGGTCTGGGAAATTCCAAGCCTGATCCGCCCGAGAACTTGTCCGCTTCTTTTGACACCAAAGGCCCTCCGGGATAGCCAAGTCCCAAAAGTTTGGCGGCCTTATCAAAAGCCTCGCCGGCCGCATCATCAACAGTTTCTCCGATGATCTTCAACTCGCCATGATTCTTCATAAGCACGATCATGGTATGCCCGCCGGAAACGGTCAAAAATATGGCGGGAAATTTTATCTTGGCGGCATTATCAATAAAGCAAGAATAAATATGCCCTTCGATATGATTTACAGAGATCACCGGCAAATTCCAGGCATAAGCCAAGGTCTTGGCAGTTTCAACGCCGACCATCAAAGAAGTAATGAGCCCGGGACCGGTAGCAACCGCGATAGCATCGGGTTTTATGTTGCCGATCGCCTCATTGATAACCGGCAGTATATTCAAAACATGCTCCCGGGCCGCAACCTCGGGAACCACTCCGTTGTATTTTTTATGTATATCGATCTGCGAAGATACGATATTTGATATAACTTTTATTTTATCGCCACGACCTTCCAATAATGAAGCCGCGGTCTCGTCGCAGGATGTTTCTATGCCTAAAATATTCATCTCTTTGGATACTTGACTTATATTAAATAATCGTTTATATTATTAATAACATAAAAGTAAAAATAAATCCACCTTCTTTAGGGGATTTTATTTTTTAATAATTTTTGCAATTTGTTATTTGCTCTTTGAAAGCGATATCACCCAGCAGGCCTAAAGGCCTGGGTGATCATTTGCTCACACACAAATGAGGTCCCTTCGTCTAG
>WJLG01000102.1 GCA_014728685.1 Candidatus Falkowiibacteriota bacterium | reverse complement strand
GCCAGAGGTCGAACCTTGTCCGAGGCGATAGATGAAAATTTACTTTCCGAGAAAAGGCTTCCGCAGTAGGAGGCCTTTTAAAAAGGGGTGATCTTGCGCTATAATTATAATAAAGATCAATAATTTAAAAAATATGAAGATCAAAAACCTAAAAATTTTATCAGTAGTATTATTGTTGTCCGTTCTTTTGAGCGCTTGTTCATTGTGGCCGGACGATCCAAGTAATCAAATAAAAAAAGTGGATGACAATATCGATCTGCCAGAGGATATCAAAGAAGATCTGCAAAAACAAAGCGGTATCAAGAAATTCTCCGATTATGAAGAATTGGCGGTATTTTTGGAAGAAAATGACAGCGGTGATGTTTACGGCGGCTATGGCCTTGGTTCGGCCAGATCATCCATGGCATTTGAGGATTTTGACATGGGCGCTAATATGGAAGTGGGAATTGATTCCGGCTTAGCCGAGCTTCCGGCAACCAAACAGGCCACCGGGCTTGGAGGCGGAGGCGGAGCGGAAGACTTCTCCCAAACCAATGTTCAAGTTAAAGGAGTTGATGAGGCCGATATCATCAAAAATGACGGCAAGTATGTGTACGCAGTCGTTAACAATAATCTTTTTATAGTGGATGCCTATCCCGCAGAAAAGGCTGACATTCTTGCCAAGATCGAATTCAAATCCCGGCCGCAGGATATTTATATCAATGATGATCGGCTGGTTGTTTTCGGTTATGACACCGAGATCTTCAAGAAAACCGAGTATAAAAGTTTCCGTAGAAGATATAATTATGTGTTTTTCAAGGTCTTTGATATATCCAATAGGCGCGAACCAAAAGAGCTTCGGGATTTGGACTTCGAAGGCAATTACAGCAATTCCCGCATGATCGGAGATTATGTATACTTTGTGACCAATTATAATAATTATTATTATATTCCTGAAGAGCCGGTGATCCCCAGAGTTTTGGAAGATGGAAAAGAACTATCTTCTGACTGCCAAGCTAAGGATAAATGTTTCGCTCCGGAAGTCTATTATTTTGATATTCCTTATGATAATTATAACTTCACTTCGATCACAGCTATCAACATCAAAGATAATAGCCAGAAGATACAAGGAGATATCTATATGCTTTCCGCCAACCAGAATATGTATGTTTCGCAAGATAATATATTCATAACCTATACCAGATACGTGAGTGAATACGAGCTTTCGATGGCAGTAATGAAAGAGATGATATATCCCAAGCTTTCAGAGAAGGACCAAGAGCGTATCCGCGGGATCGAAGCCGTTGACAGTTATATTTTGAGCGATGCGGAAAAATTAAATAAGATCGCGCGTATTATAGAAAGATATACATATAATTTGACCGAACAAGAAAGAAAGAAATTCGAAGAGGAGCTGGAGGAGAAAATGAAAGAGAAATACAAGAATTTAGCCAAAGAGATGGAAAAGACGATCATCCATAAGATAGCCATTGATAATGGCCAGCTTGAATATAAGGCCAATGGAGAAGTCACCGGTGCTGTCCTGAATCAATTTTCTATGGATGAGAATGGCGGATATTTCCGTATCGCCACCACCAAGAACAGGACTTGGTCGCGGTATGTGGATGATCAAGATGAGTTGGAATCATATAGCAATTTATATGTTTTGGATGAAGATTTGAAACAAGCCGGCTCGATCGAAGGCTTAGCCAAAGGCGAGAGGATATATTCCGTCCGTTTCATGCAGGACAGGGCCTATTTGGTAACCTTCAAACAGGTCGATCCTTTGTTTGTGGTCGATCTTAAGAATCCCCGCAACCCCAAGGTTTTGGGAGAGTTGAAGATCCCGGGATTTTCAAACTATCTGCATCCGTATGATGATGATCTTTTGATCGGTATCGGCAAGGATACCAAGGAGACCGAATGGGGAGGAGTAAGGACTTTGGGGGTTAAGCTTTCTTTGTTCGATGTTTCGGATGTCTCTGATCCGAAAGAAGTCGATACTTATGTCATGGGCGATGCCGGCAGCGATTCGATAGCGCTTCATGACCATAAGGCCTTTCTATTTTCAAAAGATAAGAATTTATTGGTTTTGCCGATGATGATCAGAGAGGATTTGGAAAATCGAGGCTGGGGCAAGCTTACTTTTTCAGGAGCGGCGGTTTTCGATATAGACGAGGATGGATTTGAGTTGAAGGGAAAGATCGACCATTCGGACGGCGGCCAAGAGGCGGCTCGCCGATGTTGGGGATATTGTTTTTATGATAATAATGTCTTAAGAAGCCTTTATATGGACGATGTTCTTTATACTTTTTCCAACAACTATCTGAAGATGAATGATTTGGGAGATCTGGACGAGGTCAAGAGCTTGAAACTGGAAAAAGAAAAGGATCAAGATGATGACGATTTCGTTATAATAAATTAAAAATATGACTAAAGCAAAAAAGAAAAAGATCTCTCAAGAAGAATTCAAGGTTCGCGGCGCCGAATTGGTGGATAAAGCCAAAGAGTTGATCAAAGAAGGTAATACCAGAAGGATGATCATTAAAAATGAAAAAGGCAAGATAATGTTGGAAGTTCCTTTGACTGTTGGCGTTGTCGGCACGATCTTGGCTCCGGTAGTAGCGGCCTTGGGAGCTTTGGCCGCTTTGATGAGCAAGTGTACTATAGTG
>WJLG01000101.1 GCA_014728685.1 Candidatus Falkowiibacteriota bacterium | reverse complement strand
CCATTTGGCCGTATCAATATCGAACAAAAAAGCATCTAAGCCCAGTTGCTTTGCATATTTATTATACAAATTATGCTGGCCGTTATATGCTTGGGCGATTCCTATTTGCATTTTTTATACAGAGATCAAAAAATTTCTTATGCTTCTTCATTATTCTTTCATAAGAAAATTGCAGAGCTGTTTTTCTCGCATTTTTTGATAACTTTATTCTTAATTTTTTATTATTTCTCAATTTCTCAATAGCCCTTATCAATTCCTGTTCATTCCTTTTGATCAAAATCCCATTTTTACCATTTTTAATGATCTGCTTGGAGATCCCGACAGCAGTACTGATAACAGGCACTCCGCAAGACATAGCTTCAACTACCGGATTACAAAAACCTTCACTTTCTGATGCACAAACATAAACATCCAGTTTATTATAAAAATCCGGCATTTCATCATGTGGTGTTTCTGATAAACCTCTCAAGCTTGTTAAAAATTCTATATTATCTATTTTTTCTACCGCCGGCTTTATTACCGTATAGAAACCTTTGGCGTCTGTTTCACCTCCCCTATCTGGGTAACCTACCCAGCCAACAGTGAAATTTTCACTTCTATTTATTTTTTTAGGTCGAAACTTGTCGGTTTCGACTCCGTTTGGAATATAAACAAGATCAGAATGGACATCTTTCAACTCTTTAAACAAAATCTTTGTATTCACGCCTACGCCCACATATTTTTTCAATTCCTGAAACAGTTCTTTTTTTTCACCAGCCCAGCTATCATGGCTAAAGACTCCTGTGGCCATCGCTCGACACGGAGGATAATATTCCAAATCTCTAAAGAACCTCCAATAAAAAACATAGATCAAATCATAGGACATCCAATCTATCATAGCATCCCTTTTTTCAAAAGGAACATTTTTTATATCCTCACCTATAATCTTATCAAAATTATAATATTTTCCTAAATATTTCTGGATATAACCGGAACGATTATCGTAAGCCCAATTCTTGAAATCAGGTATCAGCAATATCTTAAATTTATTTCTTTTCATGTTTATCTATGATCTTTTTAAAACTACTTATGAGGTCGTTGGTGAAAGCTAAATTTTTACTTAGTGTTTTTATAGCCGATCGATCTTCCAAATACCTTGATATAGGCTCCAGGGTTTTGGTCCAATTTATTTCTTTTCTATATTGATAGATATTTTTTTCTATTTTTCTTTTCAAAACTTTATTATTATATATTTCGAATATTTTCTCTGCCAAATCTTTATGATCACCGGTTTTACAAACCAATCCCAAACCATTTTTAGATATAAGGGGTGCCAAGCTATCACAATCGCTTATGACAGTAGGCATGCCGGCCCAAATGTAATCGTAAACCCTTGTTTTCAATAAATACATAGCATCAGCAACTCTTTGACAGGTTGCAACTCCTAAATCGCATTCTGTAAGATAATTTCCTTTTTCATTGTGCGAGACCCAATCATCAATAAAAAAAACCGTTTTATCCTTCAGGCCCATTTTTTTTGCAAGACCAATGACTTTTTTTGCTTCAGAAGTAATTTTACATGCCGGATCCGGATGTTTATACCCCTGAAAGATCAACTTAAATTTATTGTATTTTTTAAGAAGGCCCATCGCTCTTATTAAAACCTGCCCATCATTTCTATTCCATAAACCGCCATTCCACAGGATCAAAAAATCATCCTTTTTTACTCCTGGTAAAACATCTCGATAAACGTTCTTTTTATGAACAGGAATTTTCTTTTCTATGCCAAAGGGAGCTTCTTCTATCAAAGAATCAAATGATCTATCTAAATTATAATTGCCGACACTCATCCTTCCCAGACTTGCAAATGATCCAAGGATTATTTTTTTGGCAGTTTCATCTCTGCAAAAAATCTTGTCAGATAAAAGTAAGGTAAGATTGTATAAGGATACTATATATTCATTAAGTCCCCTTGAATGACCCTGAAAATCCAAAGAACCAATAGGAGCAATAGACCATAAATATGTGATTATTCTTTTTTTACGCCCATAGGCATGCAACATCGGCCTGATAGGGGGATGTGCTCCGAATACTACTATATCGGAATTACTGATCAATTTTTTGTTATTTTTTTCATTATAGACAAAAAATTCAATATTCCTCCCCAAACCAATAAGTCTCTTATCATCCGGAACAACCAAATTAACCTTATAATCTTTTTTTGACAGCAATTCAGCTATTTTTTTATAGATAACTGCTGTCCCTACTAGATTTTCATCAACTTTGGCCAAACCCGTAAAAACGCTCGCTATTTTTTTCATATTTAAATATTTATCAATTGATCTATCAAATAAGCGGCCCTGTCCGGATTGGGATCGTTCTTAAGCAAAAAGAAAGTGGCTGTTCTCAAAGCTGTCCAATCGCTGTAATTTTGCACCCGCGCCTGAAACGAATCGGTGTATTCAAAACCCATATAGCGTAGATAGCTGTCCAAAAAAAGCTGTTTCATTCTTTCAACAAAAACCTTGTCTTCTATTTTTCTATCGCTCATATATCCGAACTGCTGCAAAAAACAGCCGACATCGCGGGCGCAATCAGAAAGGCAGAGATCATTAAAATCAATGACGGACAATTTCTTTTCTCCGACTTTTATGACATTCTCGGGATGAGCATCGCCATGCACCAGCCATCTTTTATCCGTAGATTTCAAAAACTCCTCTTCTTGCCTGATGAATTTATTGTACAAATTCTTATAGATGGCATAATAATGCGGATGCTTGATCTCGATATCCCTTAATATATGATCCCGGCCGGGAATAGCAGTTCTTATCCGGCTATTTCTTTTATTGAAATTGCCAATACCCCTATTCGGAGTCTTGTGCAGCTTAGCGAACCAAGCGGCGATCTGCGGAATGGTCTTCTCTATATCATTATATCTATTCTCCCGGATATAATAATAAAAATTCCTGCCTTTGGCGCCGCGGTAAAAGGTTGCTTTGAACTTCTGGGAATAATACAAAGGATGGGGAACGGTCAGGTGGCTGCGGCCGAATCCGTTGTCCCAAAGAAAACGCAGCGCCCGATAAAGATTCTTGCGCGGTTCACAAGAATGAGCTGAACAGAATATCGGCAATTTCTTGACCTTGCCTTCTTTGTCTATGAACTGAGTCTTGTATTCGATGACCACATGATAGGTCTGATCCCAAATATGGTCTTTTCTCGGCTTGATGTCTATCTTTTTGATAGCGGTAAAATCAGGATATTTCGGCAATATCTTCTCCTTGAACAATTGTTTTACAAAATCAATATCAAAAAGCTGATGTATGATATTCATTGCATGAGTGTTTCTTATCCGCAATTTAAAAGCTGCTGACAAGAAACTAGATTATTCTTCTGATCTTTTCCAATAATAGGTCCAGTGCTTTTCCCAGACCAGATGTTTTATATCCAAATAAAGTTTTTCCGCTTCGATCTTGGCTTCTCGAGTCTTAACATCGTCCAAGGAACGGATAGCTCTTACCAATTCATTTATACCTCGCTCCACCTGATCCGGATTCCAAGCATAAGGTCCGAAGATCGGGGTAAAATCCTTGGCTGATGCCCACCAGAAGGTGCAGCTGGCCAAGCCTCTGACCAAATGCCAGCGCGCCCAATTATAATTTCCGTCTTTTTCATATTTTTCCACCGTCTTGTAAGCCAGATCAGCCAATTCCCAGATCTTATCCTGTATTTCGTTGCCTTTGTGATGCCAAAGGTAATATGAATTACCTTCCTTCAGCTCTTCTTCCGCCGATTCCCAGCTTGAAGGCACTAGGTCCGTAGAGGTCGTTTTTTTATGTTCGCTTATGAATTCAGAAATGGTTTCTGTTTCAAGATCATCTCGCTTAAGTAATTTTTGCCAATGCTTGGAATTGTCCTTATGCCTTAGTCCATAAAGCTCCCCGTCTGTTCCGGTAATGATGGTGCCGGATATATCAGGATTATCCTTAAAAAAGGAAGGAAAATAACAAGAAGAGTATTTTCTTGAGCGAAAGACTATTTTCAATCCGCTGGCCTTATCAAGGTAAACCTTATCGTGATCGACTTGGCCTAGGCGCCCGTTATATGAGATCTCGTCCAATATCGCCCATTCAAAACCGTATTTTTTCACTATCCTGGCCGCTTCTTTTCCATAAGCCATTTCCGGGAAGAAAAAGCCATTCAACTGGATATCTTTTCCAAAATTATCTTTTAATATATTGATATCTTCTTCGATCTGCTTCTTGATCTCTTTCTGCGGTATCAATGGCAACAAGGAGTGGTAAGCGGCTGATCCGACCAGCTCCACCTGCCCTTGAGCAACCAATTTTTTAAAACGGCCTATCAATTCATTATAGCCAAGCTGGCGCCACCTTAAAACCAAACAGCCGGTTATATTCATAGTGATCTTGGCTCGGGGATTCTGTTCCAAGACTTCCGCAATATGCTTATAGCTTTCCTCGGTCGCCTCCTCGATCACATAGCTATCGGCATTGGCCAATTGATACAAATGAAAAAAATTTATCCATTTCATATTATTTGCTTTTGGCGTGATTGCCGTTCATTCTTATGACCTTTTTATAGAGCTTGATATAT
>WJLG01000100.1 GCA_014728685.1 Candidatus Falkowiibacteriota bacterium | reverse complement strand
TAACCTGCTGTACCGATGAATGGATCTCGGGGATAAATCTCTTGCGTCCGAACATGGTTTCAGCATAGCCGGTCTCGCGCGCCTTCTCTATCGAATCATCGATATATTTTTTAATATCTTTAAAAACTTCAAAATAATCTTCGATGAACTTCTTGGCTTGGCCAAAAGGAATGTCGGCTGTTTGTGAAAGTCCAAAAGGCCCTTGGCCGTAAAGAATGCCGAAGTTTGTCGCCTTGGCTTCACGCCTCATCTCCTTGCTGACCTCTTCCAATTTTACATTATTGATAGCCGCGGCCGTAGCGGCATGAATGTCTTCACCATTCTTGAAAAATTCGATCATCTTTTTGTCTCCTGAAAGATGAGCTGCCAAACGAAGTTCTATCTGCGAATAATCCAGGCTGACCAATTTATAACCCTTATCCGCTTTAAAGGCCTTTCTGATCTCAGCTCCTAATTCAGTGCGGATGGGAATGTTCTGTAAGTTGGGTTCGGTCGAAGATAACCGGCCGGTAGCCGTGATCGTCTGGTTGAAGCTGGTATGCACCCTTTTGGTCTTGGGATTGATCAGCTCGGGCAGGGAGTGAATATAAGTAGTTGATAATTTCGAAAGCTCTCGATAATCCTGGATCAGGGGAATGATCTTGTGTTCGTTCTTCAACTTTTCCAATTCAGCGGCCGCAGTTGAGAATCCGGTTTTGGTCTTGCCGATCCCGGCCGTTGAAATGCCAAGCTTCTCAAAAAGGATCACCTTAAGCTGAGAAGGAGAATTGATATTGAATTGTTCACCGGAAAGATCATAGATCTTTTTTTCAAGCGCTTTTATTTTCTTATCTACCTTTTTACCCAAGTCATCTAAGATCTTTTTGTCCAAGATAATACCGGTATTCTCCATTTCGCAAAGAGCCGGGATCAAAGGCATTTCTACTTCATAAAAAAGTTTGTCCAGTTCTTTGTCTTTCAGTTCTTTAGCTAATTTATTTACCAAACGGTTGGTAAAATCAGCATCCTCGCAAGAATAAAGATACATCTTTTCATCAGGGACTTCGGAAAAGGTCATCTTGTTCCGGCCGGTTCCCAAAAGATCGTCCTTGGAGATCTTCTCCCAGCCCAATTCGGAAAAGGCCAAAGCATCCAAATTGTGCTGGCGAGTACCGGGATTCAAAAGATAGGAAGCCAGCATCGTATCGAAATAAATGCCTTTTATATCCATGCCGGCATTTTGAACAACCCGCATGTCGAACTTTATATTATGAGCGGATTTTTTTATTTTTTCATCTTCAAAGATCGGCTTCAACTCAGAAAGCCAAGGATGAAGTCCTGTTTTTTCTTCTTTATGATAATTGAAAAGCGTTCCTTGCTCATTCTTAATTCTTAACTCTTCATTTTTAATTTTGACATAATAAGCCTCTCCTTCCTTCCAAGAAAAACTGATACCCAAAAGATAGGAAAGCAAGGGGTTAAAACCTGAGGTTTCGGTATCAAAGGTGAATGCCTTTTGCTTTTTTAATTTAGCTAAAAAGCTGGTAAACTTTTTTTCATCATCCACCAATATATACTTGAATTCTTTTTTGTTTCTAAAAAATTTATCGCTATCAGCCCCTTCATCCTTCTGCTTTTTATCGCTCGAGTCCTGTACTTTATCAGACAGCCCAGACACTCGCGGAAGCAAAGATTTGAATTCGAAATCTGAAAAAAGCTCAACCACCTTATTTTTATCAAAATCCTTGGTGACGGCTTTCTCAAGGTCAAAATCTATCTTGACATCGCATTTGATAGTCGCCAATTCCTTGGAAATATATGCCTCCTCTTTATGTTCCAACAAAAGATTTTTGATCCTGTCTCTTATTTGCACTTTGTTATTTGCACTTTGCACTTTGCTATACAAATTATCCAAATCGCCGAATTCATTCAAAAGCTTAATAGCGGTCTTATCGCCTATGCCACGAACTCCCGGAATATTATCTGAAGGGTCTCCGCGCAAAGCCTTGTAATCTATCATTTGTTCGGGAGTAAGTCCGCCGAATTTTTCCTTTACCTCTTTTTCACTATAAAGCACGCTTTCGGACAAACCGCGGCTCATAGTATAAACCTTAGTATCTTCATCCACCAGCTGCAGGGTGTCCATATCCCCGGTTACGATAATGTTTTGAACTTCTCCATCCGTCTTTTTGGTTATAGTCCCGATCAGGTCATCGGCCTCGAAACCCTCTTTTTCAAAAATTGGGATATTAAAAGCTTGAGCCACTTCTTTTACCATTGGTATCTGATCATAAAGCTCTTGCGGAGCTTTCACCCTGGTGGCCTTGTAGTCCTCATATCTCTCATGCCTGAAAGTCTTGCCTTTCTTATCCAAGGTCAAAACGATATATTCGGGATCGATCTCTTTTAAGGCTTTAAGTAAAACCGAGGTAAAACCGAAAACAGCGTTGATCACTCGGCCATCCTTGGTAGCCATGGTCGGCGGCAAGGCATGAAAGCTTCGATGGATCAAAGCGTTACCGTCGATTATCATCAATTTTTTCTTGTTTTTTGAACTCATATTATATTCAACTACTTTATTATATCATACATAGGATAGCCCCGAAAAAGCAAATCCCCTTATTCTGCTGAATAAGGGGATCATTCGATTGAAAACCGCTTCTTCATCACTCCTCCAAAAGAGCATTCAGTCTGGATATCTCTCTTTTGTCTTCTTCCTCCAATCCGATATAATCAAGCTCCTTTTCATCATCGAAACCTAAATAAGCATCTCGAAGTTCTTGCCGCCTTCGATCAAGACCTTCTTTCTTGGTCGAATCATAGGCGAATTTTTTTTCTAATCTTCTTAAAAACCTGCTCGCCTCTCTGATGTCTTCCAGACTGTTTGATGAAAGAGCTTGTTGGTACTCTTCAAGATTCCCGATATTCATATCAACCTCCTTTCAATTTATCAAAATACCAACCTATCTATATATTAGAACAAATCTTACAAAAACAAAACCTCGCAAAAGCGAGGCTTGTTTTTGTGGACCCTAAGGGCACCTTCGGTTATTCGAAGTCGCTTGCGCTCCACGAGGGGTTTTCCACCCCTCATTACTCCCCCGGAAATAAGGGGGAATCC
>WJLG01000099.1 GCA_014728685.1 Candidatus Falkowiibacteriota bacterium | reverse complement strand
GTAATCTCCCAAGCATATAACGGAGAACATAAGAATTATCAAAAATATGCACAAGTTGAATATATTAAAAATTATTTAAAAAAATATGGCAAAAAGAAAACCAAATAAGATCAAGGTTCTGATGGCATCGCCTGAAGTCGAACCGATCGCCAGGTCCGGAGGTTTGGGCGATGTGGCCGGAGCCTTGCCCAAAGCCTTGAATAAATTGAATTGCGACGCTCGTTTGATAATGCCCAAGTACGGAACTATCGGCGAAGAAAAAAAATACGATGCTAAAAAGATCCTTTCTTTCGTCAAGTTCAAGATCGGCAAAGAAGAAGTAGAAATTAATGTTTGGATGACCAAGAAGGCGATCAGGGGAGTGACGGTCTATATGACAGAGAACTCCAAATATTTCGGCCGCAATCGATTATATTATGGCAATGTGCCCAGGCGATTTATGTTTTTCTCAGCCGCTTGCTTGGAGGTACTCCCGCTCTTGGGGTTTAAGCCGGATGTTATCCATTGCCATGATTTTCATACCGGCCTGATCCCGGCGCTTTTGAAGACCGGACGTTATCCTTATTTGGAAAATATAAAAATTTTGTACACGATCCATAATCTAAGATACCAAGGCAAGGCCGTGCCCAGGACTTTGAGCGTGGCCGATATCACCAAAAGCTCGCTTTATTCTTTGACCAAGGACGCCGAGGACGGAGACGTGAATTGCATGGTGCAAGCCATCATCAATGCCGATCTTATCAATACGGTCTCCCCGGCTTATGCCAAAGAAATAGCTACTAAGGAGTATGGAGCCGGACTTGAGAAGATCATCAAAAAGAACAAACATAAACTGCATGGTATTCTGAACGGTTTGGATCTTAAACTCCATGATCCGCTGCATGACAAAAATATCAGACATAAGTACAGCTCCAAAAATATCAGCAATAAGGTCAAGAATAAACTTCATTTGCAGAAGAAGCTGGGATTACCTATCGACAAGAACATACCAATGGTCGGCTTTATTGCCAGATTGGTCTATCAAAAGGGGATAGAGCTGTTCACTGAGAAAATGATCGATAACCTGCCTTGTCAATTTGTATTTTTGGGATCGGGCTATGAACGCTATGAGAATCATCTCCGGCATTTGGCCAAGAAATTTCCAGACAAGGTGAGTACCAATATCATGTTTGATTTCAAGTTGGCCCAGCAGATCTATGCCGGCTGTGATATCTTTACCATTCCCTCGCGTTTTGAACCATGTGGCTTGACCCAGATGATATCAATGCGCTACGGCACCATAGTGGTTGCCAGGGATACGGGGGGTCTTAAGGACACAGTAGATCAAAAAGTCGGCTTTAAATTCAGTGATTTTTCTTCTAAAGATTTTGAATCAGCTTTGAAAAAAGCCATCAAAGTATATAACGATGATCCAAAGAAATGGCTTAAATTACAGAAAAATTCATTTAAAAGAGATTTCTCATGGAACAAGTCGGCTAAGGATTATCTGGCCATTTATAAGAAATTGATATCAGGGGCTACGGGTCAAAAGGCCAAAAGGTCTTGACAAGAGCAGGGATATTGACTAATATATACAATAATGCTATAACTCTTATAGTTGAATAAACAATATTTCTCAATTTGTGGCAAGCAATTTTTTATTTTACAAAGACACATAATATATTAAGACAAGTTCCATGCTCTTCAATTTATAAAACACATGCAAGAAAATAACACACAATTGAATACTCTGGAGATATTGAAAAATCTTTTAGGGAAGCTTAATAAAAAGGAAAAGGACATTTTATCCCGCCGTTTTGGTTTTAAGAAAAGCAAGAAGGAGACGCTTGAGGCTGTCGGCAAACTTCATAACTTGACCAGGGAAAGGATCAGGCAGATCGAGAATGCCAGCATCAACAAGCTTATAGAACTCAAAGAGCTGGAGAATAATTTATTGGACTTGAAAGAAAAAACCGAAGAGCTTCTCAAGGAGCATGGCGGTTTGATGGAAAAGGATTATCTATTTCATCTTTTGAACAACAATTCTCCCATAGATAGAAATTCCGATGAATATGAAATTGAAAAGAATCATTATGATTTCTTGCTTTCCAGGCTTTTAAGCGATAATTTTGAAGAGATAAAAAATTCCGATAAATTCAAACAAGCATACAAGCTTAAACAGGAGACATTGGAGCACATGGAAGAGATGGCTCACGAAGTTTTGAATAAGATAGAAGAATTAAAAGAAACATACAGGACCGATGATCTGATCAATATTATCATTAAGGAATCTGAAGCTTACAAAAAACATGAGCCTAAATATTTGGCTGATGGTGAGCTGGATGTTTCCAGCTATTGGGCTGATGATCTTTTTGATGAGGACCAAGGATTGGTCAATAAATATAAAGGATTGTATTCATTATTGCAGGCTCTTAAGGAGGTCGAGCAGAACAAGTTCGGTTTTTGGGGCAGGCATGATTGGGGCGAAGTTAAACCCAAGACAATCAATGATAAGATCTATTTGATCTTGAAAAATGAGAACAAGCCTTTGCATTTTGTTGATATCGCCAAAAGGATCAATGAAGTTGGCTTTGATAAAAAGGTCGCCAACCCGGCCACTGTTCATAATGAATTGATCTTGGATGAGAAATACGTCCTGGTCGGCCGCGGTATTTACGGCTTAAAAGAGTGGGGATATAAAGAAGGCATAGTTTTGGATGTTATCAAGCAGATCATGGCCGAGCAAGGAGAGCCGATGACCAAAGAAGAAGTAGTTGAAAAAGTTTTGGAAAATCGATTGGTCAAGAGAACCACTATCAATCTGGCTTTAATGAATAAAGAGGTATTTGAAAAGACCAGCGATGGGAAATACGCCTTAAAAGCATAATACATCACATAAAGCAATCACATACTTCATAACAAAGGCCCCTAAAGGGTCTTTTGTTGTAGCGTATGTTCCACTATGGCAACTGTTGACCTCTTTTTTCATATTTGCTATAATTTTATCAAGCAGTGGATAAGTCTTTAAAACATCAAATAAAGATTATTCTCGAAGTAGAAAGAGAATGATCTTTTATGGTGTTTTAACTAGATAAGTCGAGTTAAACATCATTAGGGAAAACTGCTAAGACCCTCCGGTAAAACGGGGGGTCTTTGCTACTTGAAATATTGGTTTTTTGATGTTATAATAGCCTTAAGCAATCATATCATTAATAAGGAGAGAAAAAACTCCTAAAAATAGCCCTTTATGTTGAAGAATTTTTTCGGTTTTATATTTGAATTGATAAAAGTAGTCGTGATCTCACTGGCGATCATAATACCGGTGAGATATTTTTTGATCCAGCCTTTTTATGTAAAAGGCGCATCAATGGAGCCAAATTTTCATGATCACGAGTATCTTATAATAGATGAGATCAGCTATCGTTTTTCCGAACCGGAAAGAGGCGACATTGTGGTTTTTCGATATCCGAAGAATCCGCAGGAGTATTTCATCAAAAGAGTTATCGGCCTACCCGGAGAAACTATTGAGATCAAGGACGGAGATGTGATCATCTATAATAAACAATACAGGGAGGGTGCGGTTTTGGAAGAGTCCTATCTTGAGCAGGGAACCAAGACTTATAGCGGATTTATTAAAGACACGGTAGTTTTGGAAGATGATGAATATTTTGTCATGGGAGATAACCGTAATTCCAGTAAGGATTCAAGAAGCTTCGGTCCGGTCAACAGGAGTTTTGTGATCGGCCGCGTTATCTTAAGAGGATGGCCGTTCGATAAGTTTGGAGTTTTCAAAGCGCCGGAATATCAATTTTAATCCACGAAATAGAATATAAATTAGGATATTATCCATATTATGCCTAAGAAAAAAAATACAACTAAAAATTCCACCAGAACCAGAAATAGAAAAACCGCTACCAAGACAGGCGCACCGGTACCTAGTCGGAGCACCAAGATCTTCAATCGCCTGCGCGGAATGAAAGATATAACTTGCGATGATT
>WJLG01000098.1 GCA_014728685.1 Candidatus Falkowiibacteriota bacterium | reverse complement strand
CGGACGAGCAATTCAAACTTATTGCCGGCTATATCAAGCGTTTAAAAGATCAAGGCATTAAAGTCATATTTGATGCCGAGCATTTTTTTACGGCCTATTTTTCCGGCAAGCGCTACGCTCAAAAGCTTCTAAGGACGGCTTTGGACGCCGGCGCAGAGTGGGTTGTTCTTTGCGATACGACCGGCGAGATGAATACGGATGATGTGAATGAGATCATTGGTGAGCTTTTGAAAGCCGAATTCAGGCCCGATGAACTCGGGGTGCATTTCCACGACTGCCGCGGTTTGGCTTTAAGCAATACTCAGGCCGCTTTTGACTTGGGAGTTCGGCATGTCCAGGGGGTCTTTGGCGAGAAGATCGGGGACAATAGCGGGAATCTGAACCTTATTACTTTCATTATGAATCTGTACAACAAAAGAAAGGAGAAAAAACAGATTTTGACCAAGGCCGCTATGAGAACCCTGACCTCCCTATATCATGCGGTTTGCACCGCCTTGGGCAAATATCCTGATCCCGGTGCTCCTTATGTCGGAACAAGTGCGGCGCTGGTTCGCGCCGGCATGCATGCCAAAGGAGCAAGTAGCAACACCCGCAGTTATATCCATTTCGACCCGAGCATCGTCGGTAATTCCTTAGTCATGGGTCTGGATAGCATGAGCGGTAGAGCTAATATCGAGTATTGGATCAAGCGTCTTGCCGTCAAGGTTCAGGACGATGTCAAGGACACCATTCTCAGCTATTTCTTAGCCGAAATAGCCAGAGGCAAGGTGTATAGGAACCATGAGGCCGATGCTATTGCCGGGTTTGAGACCGAACTTTTATTAAAACTGGGAATTGTCAAAGAGCCGTTCGAAGTTTCCTTTTTTCGAACCAGAACTGAAAAGAATCCTCATCAGAGTCCGATAAGTGAGACTGATCTGGATATACGAAGATCAAGCGAAGAGGTTTTTTTCAGACAGAAAGGAGAGGGCGAGGTCAATGCTTCTGAAAAAGTTTTAAGAGAAGTTTGGTACCGTTTTTCTTCCAAAACGGACAGGAAGAAGCTGGAAGCGATCAAGTTCATATCTGGCGGTTATCGACTTAAGGTCATTTCCGGCTCAAAAGGTTCAGACGCTCAAGTAAGGGTTTTTTGTTCATTCACCAATGGCAGAAAAACCTGGTCTGCTTGCGGGGTCAGCACCCATAGCGTTTGGGCCAGCTTTGAAGCCTTGAGGATCGGATTCCTTTATGGGATGAAGGTAGCCTCAAGAAGAAAAAAGTGATCATCACTCCCGAGTTTGTACGCGAACTCGGGTTTTTATTTAAAAGATATCCACTTTGACAAAAATTTATATTTGCTCTAAGATGATATCAAGCTGTTAATAAATTTTCCGCACCTTGATGAATTAGCCGACCTTGCAAATTAAATGTCGTGCCTTGAAATAATAACAGAGCCTGAGAGAAAGGAAGACCAAAAAGGAGATCCTTTCTATCAGGCTCTTTTTTGTTTGACAAAAAAATCCAGGATGGTAATATATGAATATATGAAACAAACCATAAATAAAAATTTATTGTTGAACTTGTTGGGACTATTCCTTCGGGATGGTTTGTTTTCATATGCCGCAAGTTAATTAGACAATTACGCCATATAGAAGATAAAAGACCATCTCGCAAGGGTGGTCTTTTATATATCGTTCTTTATAAAGAAATATCAAAGGAGGCATGATGAATAAAAAAAAGAAACTGTTGAGCTACATAGCTATCTGGAGTAAAAAAAGACAAAAAGCCGGCTTCAGTGAAGAAAAAAGGGAAATAGCTATAAAAAAGCAAGAGTACCACCTTAGACGCTTGCTTCCGCTTTTGAAGCAGGATGATCTGGGTCTGTTTCTGGCTTTAAGAAGCATGGTAGCTTATCGCTCCGAAGGCGAGAAGGCGATAGTCGATCGTTTTTGGGAGCTTATCAGTCCCGGATTGAGAAATAGGCAAAATTTGAACTTTCTTCTGCATATTTATTCGGCTTTTTCCTGTACTTATTTTTTAAGTGAAGAAAGATTGCTCGCAGGAGTTTGTTCTCAAATAGGGCGCGTGCTTGAAAGCGAACTTTCCGAGATCAAAGATCCAAGTCTTGAAATCTTGGAAGACTACGCCAAACAGCTCTTTATCATTAATGATCCCGGACCTTGTTTACCCCTTCAAAAAAAGGTCAAAGAGATTCTAAAGGGATCCCTTGGCAAAGAGCTTATCTCCAGGACCGAAGATTCTTTTAGCGGGGATCTGATTTATTTGGGATTTATTGTGCGCGATCTAGTGCGTGATAAAGAAAGCGAAAATGATTTTTCGGCTGCGGTTGCTTAAGGCTTCCGCAGCCTTTTTACTTGATTAAAATGACAATATTTGTTATTATCGCTATAAGTTCATTGGGCTTTATTTTTTTGAAAGGAGAGGATCATGAACAAGGTTGCCAACCTTGAAGAAAAGTTAAAGGAGATCGTTTCCGAAAAACTGGGAGTGTCGCAGGATCGCATCAATCAATATTCAAATTTGGTTGATGATCTTGGCGCTGATTCGCTTGACCTAGTGGAGATGATTATGGCTGTTGAGGAAATGGTCTGGGGTGAGAATATCCAAGGGATCAATAAAAATACTTTCGAAATCTCAGACGATGATTCTCAAGAAATAACAACATTTAAAGACTTGATAAGCTATATTAATCGTCGTTTAAGTTCTTATTGAGTTTCTATTTTCATCTTTACCAACAGTGGTTTTAAACTGCTGTTTTTTAATAGATAATAATTTTTACTAAATAAAAAATCGCTCCGAAAAGCCGGAGCGATTTTTATTTTAGATACATATCTAAATTTGCATCTCTTTTTTTTCTCCAAAAAAGGAGACACCGAATGCTAGCTAGTATGTGGGAGTACAAACATACGTAAGTGTGTTTGTGTACTCACCTGCTTCTTGCAAAGCGTCGATCTCAATGGAGTAGGCGACGGTAGAAGAACCGACATAAGCGGTCGTACCATCAGCCGGACCATCATTATACATAACCTCGATCGGATCGGTTTCAAAGCCTTTGTAATTACCTGATCCGAAAGCTGCTCCCGAAAGGGAGGTGTCAGCTGCTGTTAGACCGAAATGGCCGTAAGTATCAGCGCTACCCAAGGTGCCGGCAGGACTCTGCCAGGCTTGGGCGGTGGTTGAAGCCGCAGCACCATCAACAAAGGCGTTGATGGTAGCACCAGCATCAGAAGTCAGATCCTGATTTTGGGCTACGGTTACGGAATATCCGTAAGCGGCATTCGTTGATACTTTTAACAGTTGGCCCAGTATTGCCTGTGAGTTCACAGTCAGGGTGCCGAAAGCTAAAGTATCATAAGTTGAACTGCCGGTTGTTGTCTCTCCATTGACAGTCGTTGAGGTGGCTAGACCGTCAATATCGAATATTAAAGTCGGGTCAACCGTGGCAGTTACAGTAACATCATCGATTATAGCAACTTTCACAGCACTTTTTTCTATCTCAGTCCCTCCAGAATCTTTGGAATAAACATTTATAGTGTAGCTGCCTCTGGAACTCGGATTAGTGACGCCGGTCAAAACAAAGGTTGAGCTGCCGGCGGCCAAAGGTTGAGCCGCACTATAAATACACTTTACAGTATTGCCTGTTCCGGAGGCTGTACCTGAGGAAGGGCAAGTAAGGTTTGTGTATGAGATCGCTGAGAATTGAGCTGGGAAGACTATTTCCACATAGTCATCATTAGTATTCAGGGTTTGTGTAGTAGAAGCTACGATCGTGTGAGTTACGTTAGTGGCGCTTAGATCAGAATCGCTGATAGTGTCTTCCAACCTCTGATAATAAGCGGCGTTAGTAGCAAACGGAGAAATGAGAGCAAAACATATGGCAAGGATCAACCCTACCACAGAGTATCTTTGCAGTAATTTCATAAGAAATTTTATTTCTGTTTTATGTTTTACTTCGTTTCTCCTATAAATGCACAAAGGGGTATGCATCTATAGGAATAGATTGTGTGTGCTTCGCTAATATATAAAATATATATATTCTCATCTACTGCTTTGAGCTGATTGTAAAAAGAACAAGCCGTTTTACTTAAAATACAAGACTTGTGAAAATCTTTTTCCGCCTGTGCATTTCTTGTTTATATCTTGTATATTAAATATTATAGCAATTTTTTTAATTTTTGGACATACAGGGCAGGGCGTGTGGAGATCTTGCTATATATTATTTAAGATTAGCTTATTTTGAGTGAGATAATTAGAATTATAATTTTGGTTTCTGACAAAAAAAGATTCGATCCGCAAGTAATCCACAGGCTTGTAGCTTGTTTGAAAATTTTTAAAAATTTTATACATAGGGAAATTAGTCGCGTTCGCTCAGTAGCTTGGAAGCTTTTCTCTATTTCCTTTGCTTAAGATCAACGATGGGTAATTCCGCACTTGTTCGTCGGTTTGGTAAAGTTATTTTCTAGCCTTCGGCTAGTCGGGGAATCTCACCACTTAGCCTCAGGTTAAATAAGATATATTTAGATTTATGTATATTCTTTTCTATTCGTTGTGTTCCATGGATTCTCATCCTCGTACGGAAATACTAAAATAAAAGCGTCTACTTTCGTAGACGCTTTTATTTTTAGGGGGATTTGTCGCGCTCACTCGCGGCCGGAATTGCCGCTCGTTCACTTGTCCAGGGTTGCCAAATAATGCTCCCGACTGGTCGCATCATTTGTCGCTCGATTATTCGTCATTCGTTCCCTCATTCCTCATATCTCGCTCGCCAACCAGTTCGATTCCCCTAGTTGCGATTAAAGCAAAAATAAAAAATACCCGCACTGTCGTTTGGGTATTTTTTGTT
Source organism: Candidatus Falkowiibacteriota bacterium (assembly GCA_014728685.1). Classification (GTDB taxonomy): domain Bacteria; phylum Patescibacteriota; class Patescibacteriia; order Patescibacteriales; family WJLG01; genus WJLG01. The sequence continues at coordinate 528 of WJLG01000098.1, read as the reverse complement.
TTCGTGTAGTCCCTAGGGGAATCGAACCCCTGTTACCAGGATGAAAACCTGGTGTCCTAACCACTAGACGAAGGGACCTCATTTGTGTGTGAGCAAATGATCACCCAGGCCTTTAGGCCGGCTGGGTGATATCGCTCTCAATTAGCAATATCTTAATCTATCCAATAATTCTTTTTTCTTAAAACTATTATTTTTCAACTCTATCTCTCTCTTTTTCTAGCAACTGTTTTATTTGGGTAGATTTCGCAATATATCAACTTGTAAGGAATCTTGTACTTGATCGATCTTGTCTTTCCTTGATTATGTTCTTTTAATCTTTTCTTTATGTCCTTAGTGCATCCTATATAAAATGTAGAATCAAGCTCACTTTTTATAAGATATACAAAGTACATAAATTTTTTATTAAGGATGCCAGCCAGAGGCTGGTCAGCCTTGGGCTGAAAAACCTGGTGTCCTAACCACTAGACGAAGGGACCTCATTTGTGTGTGAGCAAATGATCACCCAGGCCTTTAGGCCGGCTGGGTGAT
>WJLG01000097.1 GCA_014728685.1 Candidatus Falkowiibacteriota bacterium | reverse complement strand
GCATCACTGTTCTGTCCAGATCGCAAGCCAATAATATTTTCTTCTTCATATAAAAATATCTTTATTATCAAAAGCTTTATACGCTAAAATGGTGGCGGCCGCATTCCAGCCAAGCTTGGCCGTACCCATCGGCTTGCCGCTTTTGCCGTGCATAAACTCGCTAAAGCGCCAATTCTTTGATGAATTGGCTTGCCCCGCACCCTCGAGATATCTCAAAGCCAGCTGCCTTTTCCCTCGATAAGCCAGGTCGACCGCATAAAAAGCCGTAATAAAAGGCCAGAGTCCGCCGTTGAAATATTCGTATTTCTTATTTTTGAATTTGAAAGAAAACGATGTCTTTAATTTTTCCCAATCAGGACTGTTCTTACCGATCACCGGATAAAAAGCCGGTAAAAGATGATCCGTCCGCTTAGCGAATTTCTTGGCTATGAATTTGTCCACGGCTCCCGCTTGCTTCTCATCAGCTATGGAAAATATAGATGCTAAGATGTTGGCCAAACTGTCGAAGAAATACTGATAACCGACCGGTGAAAAACACGGCAACCAATAATTCTTGATGTCTTTCTTTCTTTTTCTCCGCTTATAGAGATTATCATGGTATATATATTTATCGCTTTCCAGGCTTTTGTACCAAAAATTCTTTCTAATATATATTTTCAGTTCTTCGGCTTTGCTTTTATATGCTTGATGGCTTTTTTTCATCTCTTTTGATATAAAAGCCTGCTCGACCAAAGCTCGATAATACAACACTTGATCATAAAGAACATACCCCGACTGGATATATTCATCCGCCCAGTCGCCGGTCGGCGGCACGAAGATAAATCCCTTTTGATTGTACTCCCAAGCCTCGAGCAAATTAATGCATTTTTCGATCGCCGGATAAAACTCTTTTAGGAATTTCTTATCTTTTGTTCTTTTGTAGTATTGTCCACAACCGATCACAAACCACAAAGTAGCATCGACTCGCCCGGTAGTACGTCCATAGCTGACCTTTTTATTGCCGGGATCGACATTGCTGGGTATTTGCCCTTGCCGACCCTGATATCTTTTCAAGGTCTTTAAAGTCTTGTAAAAACCTTTCAAAAGCTTCTTGTCCTCGGTCAAACAAGCGGATAAACCCATCACGATACCGTCTCGGGAAAAAACGCGATAATAATTAAAACGCTTTACTGGCGAAGCTAAAAAACCATTGTTTGATAAACAATCCTTTAACAATAAAACAGCCTGTTCATAGGCTTGATTTTGATCGTTTTTACCCATATTTTCATTATAACATATTTTGATTTCATTTATAAAAAACCGCCATGGGTACTGGCGGCTTGCAAAAAGAGGTACGTTTTATATCTTGCGGGCATCATAGGCCCAATGAAGTAAAGCTTGGCGCTGTCTGGTCCGACAATACGGATCACCTTTGGTGCAATTCTTCTTTACCTGGGCCGCGTGCCTGGCAAAAGCTTTCCAGCGCTTGATCTGCCTATCATCATCTTCGTGGCGCCGACCCTGATAATAACGGCAATACCATTGGAACCAGCCCCGGGGATCATCCGGGTGGATCCAGCCTTTTTTCTTCCAAATTTCCAAAGGCTGGCTGGCATCGATGCCGTAAAAATTCAAACTGCAATTCCTCTTGTCTTTGGCGAACTTAGCCTTGGTAAACCAGCTTTTTGGAAACTCTTTTTTGCAATCGCGCATATAGCGTCCGCAAAAAACTCCCAATGCAAGCATTTGCTTGGGCGTAAGATCCGGCTTGAATGATGGATCGAAATTTTTCCCTGCCGGCTCGACCAATTCATATCTGTACCCTTTTTGCATCCGATCATTCACTATTATCTTTTTTTTCTTTTTAAGCATAGATCAGCGTGCGGTTATGAAATTCATTATTATATACAAATTATAAAACATGGATTTGTAAGTTTTTCCATCTTTGGCAGTATGTGCAAAATTTGCAACAACTCCTTTGCAAGAGAGCTCGCCTTCTTTGAAGATATTATTGATATATCTGGAAGCAACCTATTTATCAAGGCATATTATAATTATAGCAAATAAAAAACCGCCTCGAAAGCGGACCTGCCGGCTTCATCTATCTTGCTAATTTTTTATCTGGGCGCATCAGACAAGGGAGAAATCAGCTTTCTATTCTGATAGCTTTGCCTTCGACCAAGGCCCGACCGGCCTTTTGGCGAGCCGAAGATATTATCCTTTGAAAAGTGCTCTGTGAAGTCTTCATTTTCAGAGCGCACTCGTTTTGATCGAATCCTTTTACATCTTTGAGCCTTAAAGCTTCCAATTCTTCCTTGGTCATTTCAACAATTTCAAGAGTCCTCAAGGGCACGCCTTGAGGCTTATAAAAATTAGATTTGTGTCTAAAGCCTATTTTTCTTTTTAGGCGCGGCCGGCCACCGCAAAATCCGTTTCCCATATTTTTGATCAATAAAGACAAAAGAGGGGGCGGTTCCCTTCATCGGGGAATCGTCTTAACTTCTATCTTCATTGACAGGGGTATTGTCACCTCTACCAAGACCTCTGCCCGGTTTTCGCCCGCGGCCAAGACCTCTACCTCTTGTCGAGGCATTAGCGCCCTTGGCTCCTGAGCAATTACCCAAGCCTCTGCCGGTCATCGGGCCTTCGCCCCTTGGACCGGTTCCATTCATGTTTGGCATACGTTTTTTCTTTAATTATTATTATGGGTATATACCCATAATTAATATACACCCCTGCAGATATTCTGTCAAGAGCTAAAAGCAATAGGTACACATTACCTTAAACGTTTGACCAAATTGAATAAATATGATAAAAAATTAAATCGAACATTAACAAACAGCCATGGAGGAAAAATGAAAGAAAAAAGTGGAAAGCGGACGGTCAGGGTCGGAGAATTGGCTTGGAGCTTCTTCAACAAACTTCCGATATACCTCAACTTATCCCCCGAAGACGGTTATGAAGATGATGAGCAAGAAAAAAGAATTGAAAAAATCGCTTCGGATTTCAGTGAAGCTATGACCAATATCAAGCCTATGATCGATGATCCTGCCAACAAAATTCCCGGACGGGTCTTTAAGCAAAGTGGAAATATTACTTTAAAAGAAGCCTTTGAAATCGTGGAAGATATGCGCAAAGAATTCAGGCTGAGAGAATATAAAGAAAATAATGAAGAAACACGTCGCTTTTTAAGTGAAATGGGTGATTACAATAAGATGATGTCTAAATTTTGCAAAGCAATAAGTTTTTGCTCCCGAGAGATCGAGATCGACAAAGATCTGTGGCAAAAGATCCAAACAGCCCTAAAAGCAAAAGGATTAGCTTAAAATCATAAGATCGTTCTAAACGATCTTTTTTATTTACTTATCAGGTTATTTAAATATAACAAAAAACCCTCTAATCAAGGGTCTTTTCGTTTGTAGGTCAAGAATTGAACTATTTTTTTATATTTTTATTACTTACAATTTCTGATAACGATCTGATTTTTTATATAATAATTTTGTAAATAATATCTGGTTGAAAAATAACTAAAGGCCAAACTGGCTAGTATGATCAGGGTAATAAAAGAGCCCCCCTGTTATTTTTCTAACTTAAAAAAAGTTAGAATTTTTTCATATACAGTCAAACATTCTTCTGAGGGCGTATTCATAGATATACTAATACTATCTTGAATATCATTTATAGTATAAGGAAATTTTGTACGAACTGAAACCTTAGTTCCTTCTAACACAAGGTTTATTCTGTCATATTCATTTCCTGCTATTTTAATTTTCTCTAATTCTTGTTTTAGTTCAAAGGGCGGACCATAACCCATTTCATTGATACATATAAGGCATTCTTTGTTTTCTGAATTTATCCAATATAAAACAGCATCGCCATTAACACTATATTTATCCCTCACTTCTTCACTTGGACCGCCATCTATTATGTTGGCATATTCTGGGTATTTTAAGACATAATTCCATTTTTCATTTCTATACGTTTTCCACTCGCTAGTATCGATATTAGAAGTAGTAATTTCTGAATCAGTAGTAGAATTTTTTTTCTCTTGTTGACTTTTAATCTCTGTTTGTTGCTCGGGCTGTTCTATTGATTTTTCAGCACAACCAGATATACCTAAAATTAAAATTGATAAAATAAAAAGGGGAGATAGATTTTTCAATTTCATAGCGTTATATTATTTTAATAACCACCTTCAAACTAACATATAACGCATAAAATAGCAATTATTTGTAGTAGTCTGGATGTTTACATACAAAAAAGACCCCTCTTGAAGGTCTTCTTCGTTTGTGGGTGGCTAGAGGGAATTGAACCCTCATATCCGGGACCACAACCCGGTGTAATAACCACTATACTATAGCCACCATGCTATTCAATTATCAATTATCAATCTTCAGTCTTCAATTATTGAAATCTAAAGATTAATAATCAAGAACGCGCTCCCGAAGGGAATCGAACCCCTATTGTGGCCTTAGAAGGGCCCTGTTCTATCCATTGAACTACGGGAGCAGAATTTTTTATCTTGGTATATTATATACATCTTTAATTTTAAAACTTTCCAAAATTCCTACTTTCCAACCCATTATTCTTCTAAATAAATTTTTATCATATATTCTAATACAACAAGTTCCTTGATAAAGCTTATTTTTTCTGTGCTTTAAAGATGTTTTTTTAATTATTAATTTATGAAATTGACCACTTTTTATCTTGGTTATATTGCTCCAATATTTTATTATCTCGCTTTTTTTGTGTAGAGAATGGATATGAACCTGAATCCTAAACTTTTCTTCTTTAACCTTGCAAATTTCTCTAAACCACTTCATCATTAATAATATCATATTAGGATCAGAGTTGCTAAAAACAACCATTTCTTCACCTCTTTTTGTTCCCTCTGCCCAATAAAGCATTACTCCTAAAAGAAACAAGCTGTTTCCTTTTAACTTTAAGCTTTCTTCTTTGGCTGATGCAATAATCTTTTTTGTCAGATCGATTCTTCTTAGCCGGTTTGCTTTCGCTCCCTCATGTCTAGATTTACGCCTTCCTACTAGATCTTCCTTTTGTTTGTTCGTTAACTCTATGTCTCTGAGCCACAAACTCAAAGTAGATTTAGAAACATTTACTTTCTTTAAAATTTCGGAATAACTGGCACCTCTTTTTCTTAAATTTCTGGCTAAATATTTTTGGGTCGTTTTTTCTTTCATTATTCAAACAGTTACATATATTTATTT
>WJLG01000008.1 GCA_014728685.1 Candidatus Falkowiibacteriota bacterium | reverse complement strand
TAAATAGTGTCAAAAATTAGCTTATTTTAAGGTTTTTACAGATCAAGCTGGCATAAATAGCTTGATTTTTTTATTTAAAAATGGTATAAATATTTGATTTGTATTACTCTTTCATCCTTTTTCAAGGAGGCCTTATGGGCAAGTATTATGCAAAAGTTCTTTTTGTCGATGACCATCCTGCGGTTTTGCAATGCGTGGGGCTTCTTCTGAAAGATTTTGTTTTTCCGGAATCGGAAGTCATAAAAAAGAGCGAGGTGTCCATTAAAGAATTCCTTCAGATCAACCCCGATCTATTTATTAGTGACAGCATTACCTGTCCAGGCATTGGTGTGGTTGAGTTTGTCAGAGAAGCCAAGGAAAAAGGCTGGGAAGGAGAGGCAGTCGTTTGCAGCGGTTATGAAGAGCCTGTTTCTAAAGAGGATCGATCAATGTTTTTGGCTGTTATTAAAAAGCCAGCAACCCCGGAAAATATTAAGAATGCTCTCGGACTTTAACCTCATACACAGACTGGAAATGTTTCCAGTCTTTTTATTTACCTAAAAACCGCAATTATGCTATAATTAAGGTACTTATGAGTAAAAAGATCAGAGGTTTTTTTGCCTATTTTTTGATATTAGCGCTTTTGTCAGGCGGTTTTTTACCGCTTAATTTTTCTTGGGCCAAAGAGCAAGATTTATCCGGTATTTTGGTCAAATTCAAAAGCGGGGAGCTTAAGCAATTCAATGTTTTAGGACAGGAGCTTGAGACCGAGCTGGCCGACTATCGCTCAAGAGCGGATGTTGTCTATGCGGAAAAGGATCATATCTATAGAACCGCTATTATTCCCAGTGATGTTTATTATAATGAGCAGTGGTATTTGAAAAAGATCAAGGCTGACAAGGCTTGGGATGAGATCAGGGAAACTCCGGATATAACCATTGCGGTCATAGACTCCGGAGTCCAAATAACCCATCCGGATCTTTCAGCGAACATTTGGATAAATGAAGATGAGATAGCTGACAACGGTATAGATGATGATAAGAATGGTTTTATCGATGATCGAAACGGCTGGGATTTTGTCGAGAACATACCGGATCCGTCCCCAAAGTTCAAAGAAGGTTTTACTGAACAAGGTGTCACTCACGGCACGATCGTGGCTGGAGTCGCGGCCGCAGTCGGCAACAATGGCGTCGGTATCACCGGAGTCACTTGGAATGCCCGCATAATGCCTTTGCGCGCCTTGGATGATTTCGGCGAGGGCCTGACCAGTAATGTCGTACGGGCGATCGACTATGCTATCGCCAATAAGGCCGATATCATAAACTTCAGTTTTGTAGGTTTTTCTTATAGTCAAAGCTTATTCGAAGCCGTTGCCAGAGCTCATCGAGCCGGTATTATAATGGTGGCGGCCGCGGGCAACGAACAAATGGACGGCAGCGGTTATAATCTTGATCAAGTGCCGATGTATCCGGCCTGCCATGACGGTGAAAATGGAGAGAATATGGTGATCGGCGTAGCAGCGACTGATACCCTGGATCAGAAGACAGAATTTTCCAGCTATGGATTTTCCTGCGTTGATATTGTGGCTCCGGGAATGAGTATTTATTCATCTGTCCCTTATGAGCCGAACAAGAAATTGGGCGATAGTTTTTTCAATAAATATTACGATGGTTATTGGTCCGGAACATCAATGGCCACTCCGATAGTCGCTGGTGGTGTAGCTTTGATAGAAGGAGCTAACAAAGAATTGAACGCGAAAGATGTTAAAGAAGTTTTGCTTGACTCCACCGACAATATCAGCAGATTGAATCCGGATTATCTCGGCCAGCTTGGCCGAGGCCGGATAAATCTGCAAAAAGCGGTTTCGGAAGCCAAGGAGAAACTGGGAAGCCATGATTCGAATATAATCGTTTCTCCCGCGTCGGAAAAACTCAGCTTGGTGAAGATAGTTGATCCAGAAGGAGGGGAAATGTCTTCTTTTAAAGTTTATGGAGATAATTTTTTCGGAGGAGCCGATGTAGCAGCCGGAGATATCGATGGCGACGGCCAGGACGAGATCATAGCCGGAGCCGGTAATGGCGGCGGCCCCCACATCAGGATATTCGATGCCAATGGCCGGGTTCTGAGCCAGTTTTTCGCCTACAATGAAAATTTTCGCGGCGGCGTCCATGTGGCAGCCGGCGATATCGATGGCGACGGCCAGGATGAGATCGTGTCCGGTGCCGGGTTCGGAGGCGGCCCGCAAGTAAGGATATTTGATAATAATGGAGAGCTAAAAAGCCAGTTCTTCGCCTATGACGAGAATTTCCGCGGCGGCGTGGATGTGTCTGTGGCTGACATAGACGGAGGAGCGGCTAGGAAGAGCGATGAGATAATAACCTCTCCGGGCAAAACCGGCGGCCCGCACATCAGGGTATTCGATAAGAACGGTGATGTTAAAGATCAATTTTTCGCTTATCAAGATAATTTCCGCGGCGGTGTCAATATAGCGGCCGGAGATGTTGATGATGATGGGTTGGCCGAGATAATAACCGGTGCCGGCAAAACCGGCGGCCCGCACATCAGGATATTTGAAAAGAACGGCAGTTTGTCCGGATCGTTCTATGCTTATGAAAAAGATTTTTTAGGAGGAGTTAATGTGGGAATTATAAAAATTAAGAAATAAGAGTTTTTTAAATATGTTTGATGATTTTTTTTCATGGGCAGGTGTTATAGGAGTTCTTACTTTAGTGGTCGGTATCTTAGTGAAAGTAATTGGTTTTCCCGATCAGATAAGAAAGAATTATAAAAGAAGGTCAACCGAAGGGCTTTCAGCTTGGATGATAGTTTTGACTTTTATTGCCTATGTCCTTTGGACGATTCACGGTGTTATGCAGAATGATATGGTTCTGGTCTTTGGCCAAGGAATAGGAATCATAACAACAGGAGTGATTATTTATCAGATATTAGTATATAAAAATAAGAAATAATAATTAATTTTTGCGTAACGTGGAATGCATAACACGTAACGTTTAATGTTTTAAAAAATATTTCCGGCTGATTATTAATATAAATATAAAGATTAGTTAATATTTTCAGTAACCATTTCGTGTTAAGTTACGCGTTGTGCGTTACGCGTTGTGCGTTATGAGTAAAAAGGCTATTTTTGAAAAAAAGAACGTGCTGGTGATCGGTGGTGCCGGTTTCATTGGCTCGCATCTTTGCGATGAGCTTATCAAAACCTGCAAAGTCATCTGCGTGGATGATTTTTCAACCGGCCAGCAAAGGAACATAGATCATTTATTGGCTGAGCCTGATTTCGCTTTCATCCGCCATGATATGTCGAGTCCGATCGATCTGGAAAACGAACCGGCCCTGCAGAAATTCAAGATACAATTTCAAGGGATCCAAGAGATCTACAATTTGGCTTGTCCGATGTCGCCCAAGAATTTCAAAAAGAACATACCGGCTATTTTGCTGGCCAATTCTTTCGTGGTCAAGAGTTCTCTGGATCTGGCAGTCAAACACGAGGCTAAGCTTTTGTTCTTTTCGTCTTCAGTGGTCTATGGCCCCAGGCGGAATGATAATGAAAAGATAAAAGAGGGAGATATCGGAGCAGTTGATTTCTTGTCAGAAAGAGGGGCCTATGATGAAGGCAAGCGTTTTGCTGAAACTATGATCAAGAATTATCGAGATGCTCTTAATATCGATGCCAAGATCATTAGGGTTTTCAGGACATACGGTCCGCGCATGATGCTCAACGACGATCAGATGATACCGGATTTTATTAGAGATGCTTTGGATAACAAGGATCTTGTGATATACGGAGATGAGAATTTCCATTCCAGCTTCTGCTATGTTTCCGATGTGGTCGATGCGGCCTTGAAGATCATGGAAACCGATGCAGCCGGGCCGATAAATATCGGTTCGGATGTTGATGTCAATTTTACCGACCTGGCCAAAAAGATCATTGCCAAAACTTCTTCGTCTTCCCAAATAAAATACGAAGAGCCGCGGCTTTTTATGACTCCTTTGTGTTTGCCTGATATCGGCAAGGCTTCAAGCGAGCTGGGCTGGATGCCGATCGCTACGCTTGATCGCGGACTTGATCGAACTATCGATGATTTGCGGGCCAGTAAAGGTTTGAAAGGCATCGGCGATATTTCAGATGTATAACAACAATTTTTATATATGGGAACTAAGAAAAACAAGATAAAAAAAACCATCGAAGCGGACCCATCAGCTGACAGGATATTGGAAAAAATATTCGGCTATGCTATCGATCAAGAAGTTTCTTCGATCTTGATCGATCTGTCTCTTGAGCAGCCGGCCGTTTTTTATAAGATCATCGATGATTGGAAGAAGGTGATCGATATTCCCGAGAACACCAAGGCTGATATTTCGAAAAGCATCAAACGCAAAGCCGGCATCAAAGACAGCAAAGATGACCTGCCTGTCTGCGGAAGCTTCAAGATCGGCGATATCGGATCGAAGATGGTGTTTCAAGTATCCGTCAATCCTGTGAAGAAGAGCGAAAAGATATTCATAGATCTATTCAAGAGCCGATCCAAACTTTTTGACTTGAGGCAACTAGGACTGCAGAGGATCGAGCTTCAAAGGGTTGAAGCGAATTTGCAGAAATCAAGCGGTATAACTTTGGTTCTAGGCGGATTTGATTCCGGCCGCACCTCGACTCTGTACAGCCTGCTTGATTACCTCAATCGCCCTGAATTGAATATCATGACCATTGAGAAAGAAATAGATCATGACCTGCCGGATATAAATCAGATCTGCCTCGATCCCGCATCCGGCTTCGACCACTCTTTGGCTATTGAATCCATTTTCAAACAAGACCCGGATATCATAATGATCGGAGATATTTTTGACAAGAAGACCGCTGACAATGCCTTGGAAGCGGCGCATAAGGGCTTCCCGGTCTTGGCCGGGCTTTATTCTGGTAATATGATCTCCGCTCTCCAGCTTTTGAAAGACTTGGATGTGTCCTTGCCCTTATTCTTGCAGAAATCAAATATCATAATAGATCAAAAAGTGGTCAAAAAGATCTGCCATCATTGCATAAGTAAGGACAGAAGAAGCGCATCAAAGATAAAAGAGTTGAAAAAGAATTTCGATTGGAAATATTTGATGCCCAGGTTAAAGGAGCTTAAGATCATCCCGAGCCATATCAAAAGCGTTGACGATTTGGTCTTCTATAAAGGCCAAGGTTGTCCGCGCTGCGACAATACCGGATTTCACGGCTCTATCGGCGTTTACGAGTTGCTGGAAGTCGATGAGAGCGTGAAAAAGCTGATAAGCGAAGGGCATATTTCCAAGATCAAAGAAGAAGTAAGGAGGCAAGGAGGTTTTTATATAAAAGAAGATGCTCTGATCAAAGGGTTTAACGGCATAACCACTATCGATCAAATTTTAGAAATTATAAAACAATAGTTAAGCATCAGTAAATATTCTTCTATTTTCGGGCAGGATATTGAGCGCGAATAACGTCTTGCTATATCTTGATCATTTTGATAATGTAAAGCACGTGATCAGGAATCATTTTGAAAAATAAGCAATATGAAAATTTACTGCGTACTACCGGCCTATAACGAACAAAGAAGGATAGGGGAAGTTTTGAAAAAACTTAAATTTTTAGGATATAATATTGTGGTAGTTGATGACGGTTCAAGAGACGATACTGAAGCTTTGGCCAGATCGGAAAGTGTTGTCGTGATCAAGCACTTCATCAACAGAGGCCAGGGGGCGGCTTTGGAAACCGGTAATCAATACGCGCTTGCGCAAGGAGCTGATGTGATCGTGCACTTTGACGCGGATGGACAATTTTTTGCCGAAGAGATCAAGGATGTGATAGAGCCTTTGATAAAAGGAGAAGCGGAAGCGGTATTCGGCTCCAGATTTATGGGTAAGCCGAACAATATGCCGGCTTTCAAAAAGAATTTCATCATGCCGATCGGCAGGATGTTCAATAGGGCGGTTTTGGGAGTAGAAACGACCGATCCGCAGTCCGGCTTCAGGGCAATGACAGCCGAGGCTTGGAAAAAGATCAAGATCGAACAGAACAAGATGGCGCATGCGTCGGAAATACTTTTTAAGGCGCATAAATTGGGTTTAAAGATAAAGGAAGTACCGATCACGGTCATTTATCATGATTTCGGACAGAGATTTTCCGGTGGGATCAGAATATTCAAGGATCTGCTACTGGCCAAATTAATGAAATAATATTTCAATGATAAATGATAAAAGATAAATGATAAGTTATGGATTTAAAAAAATATAACCTGGATACAAGCGAACAAGAGATAATAGAGGCTTGTTAAAGTATTAAAGAAAAAGAACAGCCCTTTTAATTCTTGCAACCTTTATTACCAATAAAGTATGTTTCAACAAATAATCGCTTTGATAATAATTCTGGCTATCTTGGCCAGGATAGCCATACTGAAAAAGAAAAAAAAGATAGGCGCATCCGAATTCATCTTTTGGTCTTTTTTTTGGATCTTAGCTGCTGTTTTTATCAGCGCGATCAAATGGATCGATCAGCTTGTCGCCAGATTGGGATTTTCCGGCACCGGCATAGAAGTTCTTCTGTATTTGGCTATAGTGGTACTTTTTTATCTGAATTTTCGTCTGCGCCTAAAGCTTGAGAAAATGGATAAAGACATCACGAAGCTGGTCCGTTTTATTTCCATAAAAGAAGAAGACAGAAAGAGCAACAGCTCAAAATAATATTTTTAATATGTCTGCCAAAGAATTAATAATTGATTTTTTGAATTTGATATTCGTTATAGTCGTGATCGGTTTTGCGATCATGTATTTTATTGCCGGTGATAATTTTGAGAACTTCAAGAATCTGATGCAGTCCCTGGCTCCTTTCGGACTTTTTGGATTATTATTGTTGATCGCCTTAAGAGTTAATAGGGAGAAAATGAAAAAAAGAGAATCTGAAGGCAATACTGATATCGATATTCATTTGAATTTTTTAGACAAGTTCAAAGTAGAATTATTCGTTTTTTCTCTGCCGATGGTGATCTCCGCCATAGCTTGGGCAGTGGGCGGCAAGGTGGGCTTATCTGATTTTTTGTCGGCCTGCGTTGTTTTTTTGCTGGCTTATGCTTTTAAGATCTGGCTTTTTGCCAAAGAAGATATTTAAGACAGTGTTATGAAAATAGCTAATTTAGTTTGCACTTATCCTCCATATAAGGGCGGGATCGGAACCGCCGCTTTTAATTTTAGAGAACTAATGAGTGATAGAGGTTTGGATATCACTACTTTTGTTCCGGATTATGGGCTTGATATTGATAGATCGGAAGATGAAAAGAATAAAGTCATCAGGATCAAGCCTTTGTTACGGCTGGGCAATGGCGCTTTTATTCCGGCACTTTTCAAAAAGCTTAAAGACTTTGATATTATTTATATTCATTATCCTTTTTTCGGCGGAGCCGAGATAGTATGGCTTTACAAGATGATGCATCCGCGGAAAAAATTGATCATCCGTTATCATATGGATGTTGTCGGCTTGTCATGGCCGGCAAAATTTTTAAGTCTGCCATCTTGCTTGATCTTTCGATCTCTTTTTGCCAAGGCCGACAAGATCATCAGCGCCAGTTTAGACTATATTGAGAACGGCAACATGAAGAATGTATATAAGAAATATAAAGATAAGTTTAGGCAAATTCCCTATGCGGTCGATATTGAAAGATTCAAACCCAAGCAAAAAGACGATAAGATCTTTAAGATGCTTTTTGTCGGAGGCCTGGATAGGGCTCATTATTTCAAAGGAGTAGATAATTTGATCTCGGCCTGTGCATTATTGAAAGATGAAGGAGTCGATAACTGGGAATTGGATATAGTCGGATCAGGTGAATTGTTGGACGAGTATAAAGCCAAGTCCAAAGAGCTCAAAATTGATGATAGGGTTAATTTTTTGGGCAAAGTCTCAGATCGTGATCTGCCGAAAGTCTATGCCCAGAATCATATCACCGTACTTCCGTCGGTCAACAAAGGCGAGGCTTTCGGAATAGTACTGATCGAATCCATGGCTTCGGGGACCCCGGTGATCGCTTCGGACTTAGCAGGAGTGAGGAGTGTATATAC
>WJLG01000096.1 GCA_014728685.1 Candidatus Falkowiibacteriota bacterium | reverse complement strand
GGAGTGAGGAGTGTATATACTGATGGCAAAGAGGGTTTGACCGTCAGGCCGGGGGATATCCGCGATCTAAAAGATAAATTGAAAAGATTGGCGCAAGATCGGTCGAAATTGAATATGATGGCAAAAGAGGCCAGGACTAAGGCTGAAAGCAGGTATTCTCTAAGATCGATAGGAGATAAATTGGAAAAAACATTAAAAGATAAAAGCGGATCAAAATAATATAATAATATGAAAAAATTCACGGCAATATTTATATTTTTCTTCATCCCTTTCTGCGCTCAAGCCCAAGAAAGAGAGCAGGTCGCTTTTAAAATGAGCCTGGTTTACGGCTTGTGTATTTTTATTATCTTTTTTTTCTCTTTTGCCGGCTGGTGGCTTTCTAAAAAATTGAAAAAATTAAATGAAAAATATGAAAGATCACGCCAAAGTGGGCAACAGGCCAGGCAATCCCGCCTACAGGACGCCTTCTCAGCTGAAAAACAGGCAAAACTTGAGCCAGACAAGGCAAGAGACAAAGAAAAATTATCCTAAACACAAGGCTTACGGTTCGAAAAGAATCGAAAATTAGTAAAAACAGCCCTTAAGGCTGTTTTTACTCAGATTCTCTTTAATGGTATAATAAAAGAAGTTTTATGAAGATATGTTTGATCAACAATTTGTTCAGACCCTATGATCGCGGAGGCTCGGAAAAGGTGGTCAATTACATCTATGAAGGCTTAAAAGATGAAGGTCAAGATGTTTTTTTGATCTCAGGAGCTCCGTATCGGCGCCGGCGGACGGACGAAAGACCGGGGGTGATATATTTGCGATCGATCTTTTACAGCATCGGCAAACTGCCGATATTCTTAAGATTTTTTTGGCATATTTGGAATATCTTCGATTTTTTGACCATCATCAAAATATGGTTCGTGTTTAGAAAAAACAAGCCGGAATTAGTAATGACGCACAATTTGAAAGGTATAAGTTTTTTACTTCCGGTTTTTTTAAGACTGATGAAGATCAAGCACGCCCATACCCTGCACGATATACAATTGCTTCATCCAAGCGGCTTGATGTATTATGGACAAGAAAAAAAGCTTAGTTCTTTTCCGGCAAAGGTCTATCAGTTCTTATGCCGAAAGCTTTTTGGAGCGCCCGGGATGGTGATCTCGCCCTCGCGCTGGCTGATGGAAGAACACGTAAGCCGCGATTTTTTCAATAGTTCAGAAAAATTCATCTTGCCCAATCCCAGTCCGAAGTTTTCGGACATGGCTGTTAATCCGAAAAACCCGGAATCAAAATTCACTTTCCTTTATGTTGGACAGATCGAAGAGCATAAAGGCATACTTTTTTTTGTTAAAGCATTCATTAATTTTTGGGAACCTTTTTGGACCTCGACCGCGGGCAAGAAGGCAAAGCTTTCGATCGAACTTCTGGTCGCCGGTTCCGGATCCGTGGTTGGAGATGTGGGCAAGATCGCTTTTGGCGATAAAAGGATCAAGATATTGGGAGGCAAGACCCATTCCGAAGTCAAAGAGTTGATGCAGTCAGCCGATTGCTTGGTGGTCCCGTCTTTGTGTTATGAAAATTCACCAACGGTTATTTACGAGGCAGCCTCGCTCGGATTACCGGTATTGGCTTCCGATATCGGCGGTATCCCGGAATTGATAAAAAGAACCGGCGGCGTTCTTTTTGAACCGGGCAACGAAGACGACTTGGGGGATAAAATGAAATATGTCTTGGGAAAAAGGGAACAGGCCGGCTGGTCAAAACCGGAACACCCGCCTTTGACAATAAATTATATAGAAGACCTGATGAAACTTTTTTGATATATGTCCAAACTTTCGAAACTGCATCATTATATATATTCGCAAAGAAGGAAATTCATGTCCTCGGTTTCCAATATTTTGGGTTTTCTTTCTTTCAAGCTGTATTTTTTTGGCGCTTTGCTAACGAATATTCTTACCTGGGTATTTACTTTTCTTTTCAGGAATCAGCTTTCTCAAGATCTGATAATATTGCATTTCAATGTTGATTTCGGTGTTGATCTTATCGGAAATGCCGATCAAATATTTTTTATGCCGATCCTGGGACTCGTGATCATCGTTGTGAATTTCTTTTTGCTCTTTGCTTTTTTGAAAAACGAGAGGTTTAAATTCATAGGCCATTTGCTCTTGGCTTCGGCTTGTTTGGCCAATTTATTCATATTGACGGCTTTAGGTCCTATTTATTATATTAATTTCAGATAATTTTTATGATAACCTATCAGATCATTCGTATTCTTTTTCTTTCATTTTTATCTTTTGCCGCCGCTTTTTTGGCGACTCCGATCCTAACGCATTTTTTGTATAAATATAAATTGGGCAAAAGCATAAGGTCTTCCGGTAAGACGCCTATCTTTTCCAAGCTTCATGCCCACAAGCAGGGAACCCCGACCATGGGCGGGGTATTGATATGGCTTACTTTGTTGATATTCATTTTTTTGTTTTATTATCTGTCTTTGTTCATTAAGGATGGATTTTTCCATGATCTTAATTTTCTATCCAGGCAGGAAACCTTTTTGCCTTTGGGCATTTTGGTTTTCAGTGCTTTTGTCGGCCTTCTGGATGATTGGTTGGATGTCCGCGGAAAGGGCACCAACGGCGGCGGCGGTTTGAACGTCGGCTACCGTTTGCTGGTCTATGCTTTGATCGCGGCCATGGGCGCTCTTTGGTTCTATTTCAAGCTTGACTGGACCATTCTGCATATCCCTTTTTTGGGAAATTTTGAGATCGGCTGGTGGTACATTCCTTTTTTCATTTTGATAATAGTGGCGACAGCTCATTCGGTCAATCTGACGGACGGTTTGGATGGTTTGGCCGGAGGCAACTTGCTTTTGTCTTACGGCGCTTTTGCTATAATCGCCTTTGCTTTGGGAAAATTTCAATTAGCGGTTTTTTGCGCCGTGATAATCGGAGCTTTGTTGGCTTTTCTATGGTATAACATTCCGCCGGCTCGTTTTTACATGGGCGACACCGGAGCGATGAGCCTGGGTATTACTCTGGGAGTGATAGCTATACTTACGCAGAGCGCTTTTATCTTGCCGATCATTGGTTTTATATTTGTGATCGAATCTTTGTCGGTCATTGTTCAGGTGTTTTCCAAAAAATTAAGAAAAGGCAAAAAAGTATTCAGATCAGCCCCGATACATCATCACTTTCAAGCGGTTGGCTGGCCGGAGGCTAAGATAGTTATGCGTTTTTGGGTGATCTCCGGAGTGATGTCGGCCGTCGGCTTGATAATTTTTCTCTTGGACAGAGCTTTGTAAGCTATGAAAATATTAAAAAAGATAATCAAAAGGATCTTCAGGTTCAATCGAGACGAACATGAGCCGGATAAGGTCTTGGTGGTGATCATCGGGATCATTCTCTTTTGCGGACTTTTGGTGCTTTCCAGCGCTTCGGCTGTGGCTGCTTATTCCAAGTTCGGTTCCAGTTATTATTATTTTATCCGCCAGGTCATATATCTTGTTTTGGGGGGTTTTTTATTTTGGGTTTTTTCCAATTTTGACTATCACCGCTGGAAAAAATATGCGGTTGTTTGTTTGTTGGCTTCGGTGGCGCTTTTATGCCTGGTATTCGTTCCCGGAATAGCTGCCGGTTATGGAAGTGCTCGGAGCTGGATAAATATTTTCGGCTTCGGATTTCAGCCGTCGGAATTGGTCAAGATATTCTTCTTGATATATATAGCGGCTTGGCTTGATAGAAAGCGCGATCTTAATAATCCTGGAGAAGGCCTGGTTCCTTTCTTGTCCGTTTTGGGAATAATAACTTTCTTGATGATAATGCAGCCGGACATTGGAACCTTGTCCATAATCGCTTTAAGCTCTTTGGCGGTTTATTTTATCGGCGGCGGCCGAACCATCTATATAACCGGGATCATCTTTGCCGGCTTATTGGCCTTGTTCATGTTGGTCAAGATCTATCCGTATCAAATGGATAGATTCAGATGCGTGATGGATTCTGATTATAACATCGACAAAGAATGCTATCAGCTCAATCAATCTTTGATAGCTGTCGGATCAGGCGGGTTTTTCGGGCGCGGACTGGGACAAAGCCGCCAAAAGTTCATGTATTTGCCGGAAGTATCGAGCGATTCGATCTTTGCTATCATTGCCGAAGAGGTTGGCTCTTTTTTCAGCTCGATATTAGTGGTTCTTTATCTGATAATTTTTTATCGAGGAGCTCAGATAGCCAAAAAAGCGCCGGATATGTTCGGCCGGGTGCTATCTGCCGGCATAGTTTTTTGGGTAATGATCCAAACTTTTTTG
>WJLG01000095.1 GCA_014728685.1 Candidatus Falkowiibacteriota bacterium | reverse complement strand
GCATCGCCTTCGCGCTCGGATTGGGATATCAATTTCAAGAGTTCTTTTTTGCGAAAGCTATAATAGCTTTCTTTTAAAAATATTTCAACCCTGATCGCCTCATTCTTGGCTTGCGCCATATCATATTCAAAAAAATCCCTCTCGCCTATGATAGCTAATTTATCAAGCAATTGTATCAGCTTATCCGCTTCTGGTGATCCGATCGATACGCCTGTCTGCCTGGTAATATTTTCCTTAAGGTCTTTGTATCCCATACCATAAATAGTCTCTCCGGCAGAAGAGTTGTTGATAATATTATTATAATAAATAATCAGATTTTTGTAAAATATCTTATTGATGCTTCCGAATATATGGTCGATAGTGATATTGTCCATAATATAATTGAGCAGATCCGGAAACTTCAAAGCCAAACTCATAAGCACCTGAGACAGCTTCTCTTCTCGGCTTTCCTCCTTTTTTTCTTCCGCCATCTGCGGTACATCCTCTTTGGCAATATGTTTTTTAGGCTCTTTACTTTTTACCAAAGTATCGCGCAATGTCTGTTCGGGTATATCAATCTTTTCCGATAATTGTTTTATCCAAAAATCCCTTTCAATGCCGTTATTGAAGCGGGCGATGATCGGCAGTATCTTGGCTGCCGCCTCGCGCTTGCCTTCGATCACCTCCGCGTTGATCCTGGAAAAGATCTTTTCAAAATAATATTCCATCACATGCCGAGCTTCTTTTGCGCACTTTTGCCAGCCTTCCGGATCCTTCTTGATGTATTCATCCGGGTCCTTGCCGTCCGGAATGGTGATCACCTTGATGTTCATCTCTTCAGCCATCGCTTCTTTGATAGCTCGATCAGCCGCCAATTGTCCGGCTTCGTCCATATCGAAACAAAAGGCAACGTTGGCAGTGTAGCGCTTGATCAGCTTCAATTGATCCGCTGTCAAAGCCGTTCCGGAAGAAGCCACCACATTCTTAAAGCCGTTTTGATGGGCTGTGATCACATCCATCTGCCCTTCGACCACTATGGCCAGCTTCTCTTCCCTGATCGCCTGCTTAGCCTTGTCCAAGCCGAAAAGGATCTTGCTCTTGTCATAGATCATGGTTTGAGGACTATTGATATACTTGCCCATTACCTCGGTTTTTTCTTTTTCCGGAGAAACACGAGCTGTAAAAGCTACCGGATTGCCTGAAAAATCATTGATCGGAAACATAACACGCCCGCGAAATCTATTATAGAAACGAGATGATGAATTTTCTTTTTTCACTGAAATGCCGGCGGCAAAGATCTCATTATCGGAAAATCCTCTTTTTTTCAAAATATTGATGATGTCATCCCAAGATTCAGGACTATAGCCGATCTGCCATTCGACCAGAGTGTTCTCATCCAGATCCCTTTTTTTCAAATAATCCCTGACGCCTTGAGCCTGAGGAGACTCAAGCAAAGCCCGGTGGTAATAATTGACGCAAATATCCATGATATCCAAAAGTCGATTGCGCTTCGATGCGTATTCCTTGTTCTCTTTTCTCAAAACGACTCCGGCTTTGGGCGCCAAGATCCTTAGAGCCTCGACAAAGGATACGCCCTCCATTTCCATCACAAAAGAGATCAGATCCCCGCCTTTGCCTGATGAGAAGCAATGCCAGATCTGCTTTTCCGGGGATACGACAAAAGACGGGGTCTTTTCCCGCTTGAATGGCGACAAAGCGGTGAAATTGACCCCGACCGGCTTCAGACTGGGCACGTATTCACGCACCACGTCCACTATATCAAGTCTTGTTTTTATCTCATCTGAGATCTGCATTATGTTCAAATTGCAAACTGCAAATAGCAAATTGCAAAAATTAAATACTAATTACGAATATCAAATTACGAATATCAAATTACGAATATCAAATTACGAATATCAAATTACGAATATCAAATTACAAATATTTATTTACCGGCTTCGGCTCTGAGTAGATCCTTAAGGCGCTCGACCTCATTCTCCACTATCTCCCCTTCGTACTCGGCATTGTGCATATGCGCCCCCTTATAGCTGGCCTGCTTGTGATCCAAATGAAGATTGAAGACTATCCTATCCGGCTTCTCATCCACATACATATGGATCCTGGGATAATGCTGCCTGGTCAATCGGCGAACATAACTGGGCTGATCCCTTCTTCTGTCCAGGATAAAGGCATAGCCGCAAGAACGCAAGAATCTATCAGGATTTATATCCAATTTTTTTCTATCCAATATGAATTTCATATATTCATTATTAAATATCAGGGCCTAAAAGTCAAGCTTGAAAAACAGCTTAAATTTTCCTAAAAATGGCCTATTTATCCGATATTTCCCTAAAATTGAAAAAAGCTTGACATCTGGCTCGTCTTTTTGTATTATATTTATGTAAATAAAAGACGCCCAAGCAGGGGCTCTTTTTTAAATAAGTAAATTTATGAACAAGATAGAGAATTATATCAAATCCGCTATCAATGAAATGAAGAAGGTTGCTTGGCCAACCAAGAAGGAGACCTACAATTACACCGTACTGGTCATCTCGATCAGTGTTATCGTGGCCTTTTTCCTCGGAGCTTTGGACTTTGTTTTCAGCTGGCTCTTAGGCATCTTCATTTAATAATAAGGCTTTAACAATACAAAAATATGGCCAAACAAACATTAAATCAAGGCAGAAGATGGTACGTCCTTCATACCTATTCCGGTTATGAAGAGAATGTCGCTCAGAACCTAAGGCAAAGGATCGATACCATGGATATGGAAGACAAGATCTTCAATGTTTTGGTACCGACGGAAAAAAAGATCAAGATCAAGAACGGCAAGAGAAAAGTGGTTGAAGAAAAGATATTCCCGGGATATATCATGGTAGAGATGATAGTGACCGATGAGTCTTGGTATGTGGTTCGCAATACGCCGAACGTGACCGGCTTTATTGGAACCGGCACCACTCCAACCCCGGTTTCGGAAAAAGAGATCAAATCCCTGCAGAAAAGAATGGGAGTGGAAGAACCGAAATTCAAGATCGATTTCTCTGTTGATTCCCCTGTTAGGATAGTGGACGGCCCTTTCAAGAATCTTGAAGGCAAGATCACTAATATCGATGAAGAAAAAGGAAAGGTCAAAGTCCTGGTCAATATGTTCGGACGCGAAACACCGATAGAACTGGACTTCTTGCAGATCAAAAAAATATAATAATTTAAAATAATAGCAGTATTAGGGAAACCTAAAGCTTCTTACTGTTAGAATACGAAAATATTTGATATTTGAAAATTGATATTTGTTTTCAAATTTAAAATTTCAAATTTCAAATTGATATAACTATGCCAAAGAAAGTAATGACGCAGATCAAACTGCAGATACCGGCCGGCCAGGCCAATCCGGCACCTCCAGTAGGTCCGGCTTTGGGCCAGCACGGCTTGAATATCCAGGATTTCTGCACCAAATTCAACGATGCCTCCAAAGAAAGAGCCGGAGACATCATTCCGGTCATCATTACCGTTTATGAAGATAGAAGTTTTGATTTCATAATGAAGACCCCGCCGGCTTCAGAGCTTATCAAAAAGCACTTGAAGCTGAAAAAAGGTTCAAGTAAATCATTGACCGAAAAGATCGGCAAGATCACTCAGGCTCAATTGGCCGAGATCGCCGAAATAAAAATGCCGGATCTAAATGCCAATGATATTGAAGCGGCTAAGAAGATAATTGCCGGCACTGCCAAGCAAATGGGCTTGGAGATCGAAGAATAGAAATTAATTAATTGTGGGAGACATCTCAAACTGCAAAGATAAAATTGCAAACTGCAAATTATTTGCTTTTTACGAACTGTAGTTTGAAATTGCCACTATTACCACGAAATATATGACTAAAAAGAAAGAAGCAGCCAAGACTCAGGCTGTGAAAAAAGAAGAGTCAAAATCAAAAGAAGAGAAGAAGGAATTCGACAGAAATGTCGCTTATTCCATTGAAGAAGCCATCCAGTTAGCCAAAGAAATGAGCAAAGAAAAATTCGATGCTTCCATAGAGGCTCATTTTCGCTTGGGGATCGACCCGAGAAAAGGAGATCAACAGATCAGAAACACTGTCAGTCTGCCTCATGGTACCGGAAAGACAGTAAGGATCGCCGCCTTCGTGGAGGGTGCCAATGTTGACGCCTGTAAAAAGGCCGGCGCCGACCTGGTCGGTTCTGATGACTTGATCGCTGAGATCAAAAAGACTGAAAAGACCGATTTCCAGGTAGCGGTTGCTGAACCTACCATGATGAAAAAGCTCGGTCCGATAGCTAAGATCTTGGGAACCAGGGGCCTGATGCCTTCTCCCAAGAACGATACCGTCACTCCGAATCCGGCTAAGGCGGTCGAAGAACTTAAAAAAGGCAAAATAAGCTTCAAGAATGACGATACCTCCAATATTCATGTAGTTATTGGAAAAAAATCTTTCAAAGAAGAGCAATTGATCGAGAATTACAATACTCTGCTCTCGACTATTAAAAGGATAAAACCGGCATCTGCCAAAGGCACTTACATCAAAAGCGCCAACATCTCCACTTCCATGGGGAAAGGCATCAAGATAGACGTTGCTTAATTGAAATACAAAAAACATCCGGCTTTAATAGGCCGGATGTTTTTTATTGACAATACTTATATATTGCGTTAATCTTTAATAAAATTTCAAACCCCAAAAAAGGAGTGAAGGCTCAATGAAAGAGAAGATGACGGTTCTATTAATGCTTTTAACGGCAAACATCTTATTTGGTGGGGTTACCACCAAATATATAGCTGATTTTTGGACAACATATTTTACAAGCACGGCTACTGATGTTCCATTCTGGCCATGTGCTGCTGTTGGATTGTTCTTTGGAACAGCCACGATCCCATTGTCTGCCTTGACCTGGCTGCTGTCTTTCATTCTTCTATGATCATTCAAAAACATCTTACAAATCGTAAAACCAAGGAAGCATTTGCTTCCTTTTTAATTACCAGGAAACCCCGGACAAGCGGCCGGGTAGACCGATATTAGTCTCCTACATTCTCGCCGCTGTCCGGGGATGAATGGATAATGACCCGGACACAAATTTCCCCCTAAGGAAATTTGTGGTAGGCTATTGTT
>WJLG01000094.1 GCA_014728685.1 Candidatus Falkowiibacteriota bacterium | reverse complement strand
CTCTATGGCTGCGGTATGGAGGCGGGCTGTGATGCGCCGTGCTACAACGAATGGAATCATAATTGCTCTCCGGATAAGTATCAGAATTGCATAACAAAGTGCAACAATTTATATCAAGATTGCTATTGATGCGAGTATAATCCGATCTTTTTATCATTGATATAATAAAATCTTATAAGTAATTTATAAAATTTATGAAAAAAATTGTTTTTATCATATTGATCGTGCTCATAGTTGCTGTAGGCTATTATGCCATATCACCATTTTTTGATAATAAAACGATAGATGATGAACTGCCTGATAATATTATCAATGATCAAGATGATGATAATAATGATGATGGAGTCGATAGTCTGATGCCAAGCGGAAAAGAGGAGCTTTCCGAAGAGATGAAGGATGAGTTCGAGAAAGAGATGAAAAAAGCAGAGGAAGACAAAGAGCTCGAAATGGACGAGCAAATGCCGGAAGAGACAAAAATGATACAAAGCCATCCTGTTATGGGCACTGTCGGACATCCGGCCAGCGGGGAAGTCAAGATCCTGGACACAACAACGGGCAAGGTGATCAGATATGAGAATTTTGAGACCATCAACGGCCCTAATCTACACGTATATCTGGCTAAGGACTTGAAGGCCAGAGAGTATTATGACTTGGGAGAGATCAAAGGCACAAGCGGCAATATAAATTATTCGGTTCCAAAAGAGGCAAATTTAGAAGATTATAAATATGTTATGTATTGGTGCGTGCCTTTTAAAGTACTCTTTAATTACGCTGAAATTAATTAATTAGCGCTTGGAGTCTTTTAATTTGAATTTTCTTTGAATATATGAAAAAGAACATACTTTTTGCGGTCGTACTTGTGATCATGGCGGCCGCGGCTATTTTGGCCATAGCAAACATAGAAAAAGAAAGGTCTTGGGCTATTTATGAGAATCAGCGTTACGGTTTTCGGTTGGAATATCCGGCTGATTGGACCTTGAAGGATCCGGAACCGAATAATGCCGGAAGGGAGATGATATCTCCTGATGGCGGAAGCAGTTGTTATGCTTATGGCTTTGCCAATGCTTTGTTGAATGATCAAGGCCGTCCGCAAGAATTGGATGAATTCATTGACTGGCTTACGGATGATTCAGGGATTGAAATAGAAGTTCTTGAAAGAAAGGAATCGGTTTTGGCTGATCAGAGAGCAGTCTATTTTCTGGCCAAGATGCCTGAAGAGACAAGAGAGGCTGTTTATATTTTGAGTAAAGATGAAGGGCGAGGACTTTTCTGTACCTATAAAAGCGAATCCGATCGCCAAGAGTCGGCCGGCGTTTTTGAGCACATGAGAAAGAGTTTTGAAGCCAAGTTCGGTCCGGCCAATGATATGTCATCCAAGAATTGCCAAGATCTGCTCAATAAGACCCTTGTTCCTTTGAAAGGATATGAGTCGGTCATGGATGAAGATTATACCGAGGTGACATTGATCAGCAGAAAGAACTGGGATATGTCCAGAGTGCCTGCCAGGGTGATAAGCTTGGAGGCCGGCGGCTACGCTTGCTATCCTTTACCTTATGAATTTTTGAGCTCAGAAGAAGGAGGAGCGGTTTCGGCTCAGCCGGAAGTGGCCAAAGTAGAGTGGGTGTGTGAATTGGAATATGACAGTTGGGAGTACTTGGCTCTTGATGACGTTTCGGGCAGGCGCCAAGCGGAAGAGAGCGGCCATGTTTGCGAAAAACAAGCGTGCTTGGATGATGCTGGCCACCAAGGAGATGTTTATCTTTGTATAAAATAATATAAAAAAATATGAGACAAATGTACAAAGCGGTCTGCGCTGAATGCGGCCGCGATTGCGAAGTTCCTTTCAGGCCCAGTCCGGGCAAACAAGTTTATTGCAGTAATTGCTTCAAGGCCAGGGGCGGCCGGCGCGACCAGGCTGTGAAAAGCCAAGGCATGCAAAATGATCAGTTTAATGTTCTTTCTTCCAAACTCGATAGAGTTATATCGCTTTTAAGCTCTTTGTCGGCCCCAAGCAAGCCGGCACCATCAGTCGAAAAAGACAAGAAAGCAGATAAAAAAACTGATAAAAAAACTGATAAAAAAGCCAAACCGGCAGCTAAGGCAACAGCCAAAAAGACGGCTAAGGCTCCTGCTAAAAAAACGGCTAAAAAAACAGCCAAGAAAAGTGCGGCTCCGAAAAAGGCGGCAGCCAAGAAGACCAAGACTACGAAGAAAAAATAAAAAAGAATTTTAGGCTCTTAACAAAAGCCGACAAAAAGGCTATAATGTTATCAGATAATAATTCAAGGAGAATATGAAGAGCATCAATAAGATCATAGACAAAAAGATCGATCATTTTATCTGGGCGCTGATCGGCAATGGTTTTTTCCTTTTGATATTGGGGGTGCTGATAGTTTGGACCGATTTCATGCTCAGGCTTTTGATGGGATTGATCGCCATTGTCGTGGCCTATGTCTTTTTCTACGGAGCCTACAAGTTGTTTGTCATCAAGAAACATTTAGATAAAATAATTAAATTCTAATCCGGGATCATCCGGTTAGCTCTAAAAACAGCTGGAGCTTATAAGGAGGCTTTTTAGTTGTTTTTTATTTTATGCAAAGAAAAAAAATTTACATCATTGTTTTTGCCGTTTTGATCGCAGCGGCAATAATTTCCGTGATCATGATCGGCCGGGGAGACGGACCGAAAGTCAAGCGCGATAAGCAAGGCCGGCCTTTGATCGGCGTGGATAACCCGGATTATGATCCGAAGGAAGATCCGGACAATCCTTTTAAGGACGACAATAAAGATGAAGAGGGGAATTATTATTATGAGAATAAGGATCTGGGATTTTCTGTGACCCTGCCGCCTGAATTCATCTATTTCCAAACCCAGAGATGGAATAACAGTAATTATACCGACTTGGAGATCTTAGTGCCGACTAATGATCCGGAATATTTAAAAGCCACTCCGCCGGCCTATGCCAAGCCTTTGATCATCAGGATCTTCAAGGATATGGATTATTGGGCTGAAGAGGATCAGAGCCAATATGTGGTCTTTGGTGAAAAGAACGATAAGATATATACGATCTTGTTCTGGGATAATCCTTCAAGAGATTGGGATGATAAATGGACCGATGAAATGAAGGTCAAAGTAGGTAATAATGTAAAGTTATTGAAATAAAAGCGCTAATATTAGAAAAATCCGCTCTATCAAGGGCGGGTTTTTTGTTTTGCGAATTTTATTAAATATTAGCCATGATATTTAAACATAGCTATTGACAAAAATTAGTAAATATGCTAATTTCATCCAGATGGTTGCAAATGGAGTTCATTCAAATATTTAACCTTTTCTTGGAAGGGAGGAGCTTTATGAAAAAGCTCAGCGGTTTGTTCGTAGTTTTG
>WJLG01000093.1 GCA_014728685.1 Candidatus Falkowiibacteriota bacterium | reverse complement strand
TAACACAAAAATAAAAATAAGTCAATCTAAAAATTAACTTATTTTACTAAACTACTAAAAAAATAGACTAAGGTTTAATTATTTTCACGCTCTTGATCTGTTGCTTGGTGGCATTTTCAACCTTGATCACAAAATCTTTCAGCTTGATCTCCTCGCCTTTTTTCGGCATTCTCTGTAATTTATGTTGGATAAATCCGGCCAAAGTATTGAAATTTCCTCGTCCAAAATCCGTCTTTAGATTACGTTTCAACTCTTCAATAGGCACACCGGCATCAACTTTCAATATCTTAGGAGTTAATTTCTTTATGAAAGCGCTTTCCTTTTGGCTTTTGTCGAATATATCCCCCACGATCTCTTCCAAAATATCCTCGATCGTAACCAACCCTGAAACCTCCCCGTATTCATCGACAACTATAGCCATCGGTACCTCTTCGCCTTCGAACTCGGTCAAAAGATCATCGATCTCTTTTGATTCCGGCACTACTTTGACAGGCCTCATCAATGAAGATACTTTAACTTCTAACTTCTTGTTCTTGATATGGTCCAAAACATCATCTACGTCAAGCACTCCTACAATATTGTCATCATCCTCTTTGTAAGCGGGAAAGCGCGAAAAAGGCTCTTTGATGATAAAGTCCACGACATCTCTAAGGACGGCTTTGCTATCCAGCATGGAAATCCTGGTCTTTGGGGTCATGATCTCGGTCACCTTCTTGTCCCGGAACTTGAGCACGTTGTGCATCATCTCCGCAATATCCTTACTCAAAAGACCTTCGTCCCTGCCCATGGAAACGATGGTTTTTAATTCTTCTTCAGATACTTTTGATTCTTCCCTGGTTCCCAAGGTCAAAAGTATGCCTTTGGATATGATCTCAAAGATCTTGTTCAAAGGCAAAAGGATTTGCGTCAATATCTCGATCGGCCTGGCGATCAAGAGAGAGATCCATTCAGCATTCGAGGTAGCGAAAGTCTTTGGTACTATCTCGCCGAATATCAAAATAAAGAAGGTCATGACGCCCGTGGCCATCCCAACACCGGCCGATCCGAAAATTTCGGTAAAAAAAACAGTCGCCAAAGAAGCAGCTGCGATGTTGACCAAATTGTTGCCTATCAAAATAGTTATGATAAGCCTTCTGGGATTGCTTTTTATTCTGAACAGCGCCTGAGCTCCCGGCCTTTTTTGCCTCAACAAAGCTTTGACCTTGATCGAGCTTAAACTCATCAAAGCTGTTTCTACTCCGGAAAAAAAACCTGAAAAGAATATCAATAAAACCAATGATATCAAATAAGATAACATAAATTGTGCATTATATTTTTATATGATATCACAAAAGTCGAAACAAGACAAAATGATCGATTGATATTATTTCAAATTATCAAAACTTATGTTATAATATAGCCATCTAAACAACTCTTATAAATATATGTCCCCCATAAAAAATCTTTTTTTATTTTCCGAAGATGAAAAGGCTTCTTTCTTTTATGGTTTAAAGGAAAAAAAGGATATCATCGTCAGAAAAGCTGAAAGTACGGACGGTTATACTTTCAAAACATCAAAAACGAACATCCAATTCAAAAAGTCCGGCAAAAAACATAAAATGGATAAAGGCCGCGACTTTAAAACCGTCAAAATAGGAAAAAAATATTTTCTAACCTATAGCCAAAAGACTAGGGATAAGGAGAAATACTATTTAGCTTCTTCGAGCAATCTTGTATCTTGGACAATCAGGGGAGGGCTTTCCGGCATAAAGAAAGCTGGCGCCATCGTGCCGGATTTTTTTTACGATAAGGATCGCGTGATGTATGTCGGAGGCAAAAGCATCAAGGTTGCTTATTCAAAAAATTTGGAAGATTGGGATCTGGAAAAAAACATTCTGTTAAAACCGAAGGTCGGCAAATTCGATGCCAAGGAATTGATGCCGGCCAAAGCTTTCGTACGCCAAGAAGGCATCGTTTTGATCTATTATGCCATCAATGCTTCCAAAAAGATCTCTATCGGCTTAGCTCTCTTTAATAAAGATAATCCCGAACAGTTGCTCTGGCGCAGTTCCCGTCCTCTTTGGATACAGAAAACCAAAAGC
The DNA here is from genome assembly GCA_014728685.1 of Candidatus Falkowiibacteriota bacterium. Classification (GTDB taxonomy): domain Bacteria; phylum Patescibacteriota; class Patescibacteriia; order Patescibacteriales; family WJLG01; genus WJLG01. The sequence continues at coordinate 2,859 of WJLG01000093.1, read as the reverse complement.
AAAATAAATCCCTTGGGCGTATTAAGCCTGAGCAACCGCCTTTTTTTCTATTATGAGAACAAGGATGGCGGCCTAGTTTCTGTCTCTCTGCCCATAGTCTGGCATCCTCAAGCCAAAACCTCGGAAGTTGAAGGACACTCGATATTGATAAAATCCCCGAAAAATCCGATCTTCGGCCCTCATCCGAATAATCATTGGGAAAACTTCGCGGCTTTTAATCCGACCGCTTTTGAATTGGATGGCAAGATATATCTTCTTTATCGCGCTTTGGGAAACGATAATCTTTCAGTTGTCGGCTGTGCTACCACTACTGACGGCATTCATATAGATGAAAGATATCCGGAACCGATATATGTTCCTCGAGGAGATTTCGAAGGCGGAAACGGTTATGTTGACAAAAGCAAGCCCAAGTCAGAATTGGTTTCCGGAGGCGGCTGGGGAGGCTGCGAGGATCCCAAGGTGACCAGAATAGGCAATATGATCTATTTGGTGTATGTAGCCTTCAACGGTTGGTCGGAGCCGAACATCGCTTTCAGTTCGATCTCTGTAAAAGATTTTAAGGCTAGGAATTGGAAAGCTTGGAAAAAGCCGGTCAAGATCACTTCCTCGGACATAAAAACCAAAAATCAAAAGGCCATAAAAGAAAGTCTGGCCGACCGACCAGGACAAACTCATGTCGGCGATAAGAACCCGGCTGTTTTACCAGGAAAAATAAACGGCAAATTCGTGATCTTCCATCGCCTTTGGCCGAATATAGTCTATGATTATGTGGACAAACTTGATTTTGATGGAAAAACATTCCTGCCCGGCGACAATATCATACCGATAAGAAAAGAGTTCTGGGACGGAAAAAAGATCGGGATCGGCTGCGCGCCTCTGAAAATAAAAGAAGGCTGGCTGATCATTTACAACGCCGTATCAGCCGGCAAATATAAGATCGGAGCCATGATAGTCGATGCTAATGATCCTTCAAAGATACTTTATCGATCAGCCGGACCGATCATTGAACCAACGGAAGACTATGAGAATAATGGCCATAAATACGGGGTTGTTTTTGCCGGCGGATCCGTCATCAAAGAAAGAAAGCTTTTCATATACTACGGCGGATCGGATAAATGTTCATGCGTGACCGTGGCCGATCTGGATAGATTCATTGAGAAGCTAAAGACCGACTCGAAACCTCAGGTTAAAAAAGTAACTATATCAAGCTAAAAAATAAACACTAAAAAGATTATGGCGATAGCAAAACGTTATAATGAGAACCCGGTACTTCTGCCTCAGGCTCGAACCTATTGGGAAGCTCAAGCTGTCTTCAACGGTTGTCCGATAAAGGAGAAACAAAAGATCCATCTTTTCTACCGAGCTATGTCGGCCTCCAAGCACCATGCCGGCTTTCAAATGAACTTGTCGACTATCGGTTATGCCGCCAGCCGGCATTTGGATGATTTCCAGGGCCGAAGACAATTGATAGCTCCGAGCGAAGATTGGGATAAATACGGATGTGAAGATCCTCGGGTGACGAAAATGAACGGCAAATATTATATCTTCTACACTGCTCTTTCAAAATATCCTTTCGAAGCAAGCGGTATTCGAGTCGGACTAGCCGTGACCAAAGACTTGGAAAAAATAGACAAGCATCAAATAACCACTTTCAATTCCAAAGCCATGGCTCTTTTTCCCGAGAAGATCAAAGGAAAATATACCGTGATCCTGACAGCTGATACTGACAACCCTCCGGCAAAGATCGCTATTGCCTCTTTTTCCAAAGAAAGCGATATGTGGTCGAAAAGATATTGGAACCGCTTTTATGAAAAGATAAACGACCATAAAGTCGGATTAAGGCATGGGGAAAAGGATCATTTGGAAATAGGGGCTCCGCCTATCAAAACCAAATATGGCTGGCTTTTGGTATATTCGCATATCAAAAGATATTTCACCCCCAATGACCGCACTTTCGAGATCAGAGCCGCTTTGCTGGACTTAAAGGATCCGACCAAGGTTATCGGACAAAGCCGGGAAGCCTTGCTGGTCCCTGAAGACTCTTATGAAATATACGGAGAGATCAATAATATAGTTTTTCCTTCCGGAGCTTTTATATCCGGAAATGAGCTTCATATCTATTATGGGGCGGCCGATACGGTTTGTGCTGCCGCTAAATTCCGCCTGCAAGATGTAATAAATGAAATTCTGGAAGAAGGCAAAGACCGGTCGGTGGTGAAAAGATATAAAGGCAATCCGATAATATCTCCTCGACCGGAAAATAAATGGGAAGATCTTGGCACTTACAATCCGGGAGCGCTTTATTTGAACGGCAAATTCCATATAATCTATCGAGCTCAAGCTAAAAACGGACGATCAGTGCTTGGCTATGCTTCGTCAAAAAACGGATTTACCATCGATGAAAGACTTGATGAGCCGATCTATGTTCCGAGAGAAAATTTTGAAATAAAAGAAAGCGACGGATTTTCCGGATGTGAAGATCCGCGGCTAGTGGCCATCGGGGATAATATCCATATGTTCTATACTGCTTATGACGGCATCAATCCTCCCAGTGTCGCTTTTACCAGCATCAAGAAAAAAGATTTTTTGGCCAAAAAATGGAAATGGACCCTGCCACGGCTTATCTCCCCTTTGCGCCAATTCAATAAAAACGCCTGTGTCTTCCCGGAAAAGATCAAAGGCAAATATGCGGTTCTGCACCGTATAAACAAAAGTATAGATTTCCATTATACACCCGACTTGAGCTTTAAAAATTGTTCTCTTTGTGAAGAGAATAATTGGCTTATCCCCCGCCGAGGCAGCTGGGATGATGCCAAGGTTGGAATTGCCGGACCGCCGGTCAAGACAGAATACGGCTGG
>WJLG01000092.1 GCA_014728685.1 Candidatus Falkowiibacteriota bacterium | reverse complement strand
TTGGTAAGCTCTTTTTCAGATGTGCCGTGCTTCCTGATCGAATCGATAGCTTTCTGAATGACTGCTGAATTAAAACCTCCGCAAAGCCCTCTGTTCGAAGACATAAGAATAACAGCCTCTCGTTTAACTTCTTTACGTTCAGCTAATAAAGGATGGAGATATTTGCCGGCATTGACCGACTGAGAGATGTTGATCACTGTGGTCCAACTTAAATTGGCATAAGTTCGGGTAGCTAAAACCGCCTCGGTCGCCTTTCTCATCTTGGCAGCCGCTACCATCTCCATAGCCTTGGTAATCTTCTTGGTATTGCCTACGGATCTTATTCTTCTTTGTATCTCTTTTGTATTTGCCATATTTTATACACGCTAATCTTCTAATTAAATACTAATCTGCTAATATTTGTAGATTAGTAGCAGTATTAGCAAATTAGGGTGCTACTTTTCAATGTAATCCAAAGTATCTTTATAATCAGTGATCACTTTAGTAAGCTCGGCGGTGATATCGTCTTCAAGCTGTCCTTTGGTTTTTATCTTTGATAAACTATCAGCCGCTCTTTCCTTTAAATACTCCAGCATTCCGGCTTCGAACTCGGGTATCTTGTCGACCGGAACATTATCCATCAAACCGCTGGTAACCGAATAGAAAACCGCTACTTGCTCTTCTACCGGCATTGGGTCGTATTGTTTTTGCTTCAATATCTCAACGATCCTTTTTCCTCTTTCCAATTTGGCTTTGGTCTCTTCATCCAGATCAGAACCGAACTGGGCAAAAGCCGCCAATTCTCTGTACTGAGCCACTTCCAATCTCATCTTTCCGGCCACCTTTTTCATAGCCTTGATCTGAGCAGAAGATCCGACGCGAGATACGGAAATACCTGCGTTCACGGCCGGACGCTGGCCTTGATAGAAAAGATCCGGTTCCAAATATATCTGACCATCGGTAATAGATATGACATTGGTCGGGATATAGGCTGACACATCTCCGGCTTGGGTCTCGATAATCGGCAAAGCGGTGATCGAGCCTCCACCGAAATCCTTATTCAGCTTACAAGCTCTTTCCAAAAGTCTGGAGTGAAGATAAAAAACATCTCCGGGATAAGCTTCTCGTCCCGGGGGTCTTCGAAGTAACAAGGACACCTCTCTGTAGGCAGATGCCTGCTTGGTCAGATCATCATATATTATCAATACATCCTCTCCCTTATCTAAGAAATATTCAGCCATGGCACAACCGGCATACGGAGCGATATACAGAAGTGAAGCCGGATCAGAAGCCCCGGCCACGACCACGGTCGTATAATCCATAGCGCCGGCATCTTTCAATTTAGACACGATACTGGCGATCTTTGATTCTTTTTGGCCGATAGCCACATATATACATTTAACTCCCTGGCCTTTCTGATTTATAATAGCATCGATAGCAATGGCGGTCTTACCGATCTGTCTATCGCCGATGATCAGCTCTCTTTGTCCGCGTCCGATCGGTATCATGGCGTCAATGGCTTTGATGCCGGTCTGTAAAGGCTCGTTGACCGATTCCCTGGTAATAACGCCCGGGGCTACCTTTTCCACCGGATAATAAGTATCGGTCTTGATATCTTCCTTGCCGTCCAAAGCCTTGCCTAAGGGATTCAAAACACGCCCGACTATATCGTCGGAAACCGGAACTTCCAAGATCTTATTCATGGCCAAAACCTCGTCGCCCTCTTTTATGGCTTCATAATCATCTAAGATGATGGCGCCGATACTGTCCTCCTCCAAGTTCAAAGCCACGCCGAATCTGGAACCTTCCTTGGTCTTGAATTCAAGCATTTCCGACATCATAGCTTCGGACAAGCCGGAAATTCTGGCAATACCGTCGCCTACTTCGACCACCTTGCCGAAATTCTGCTCCTTTGCCTCTGACTTGTAGCGGCTGATCTGTTTTTTTATTTGTTCTACAACAAAGTCTTTTGTGTTAGACATATGATTTCAATATAAAATAAATAATAAATTAATCTATTATCTCTCTTTTGAATTCTTCTAGCTTCCTTCTTAGACTCAGATCAAGGAGCTTATCGCCGTATCTGAGAATAACCCCGCCCAAAAGCTTCTTGTCCTTTCTCTCTATCATAGTGATCTCTTTGGCGCCCGCTCTTTTGGAGACAAAATCCTTCAAAGCATCCAATAATTTCTTGTCCAGATCATGAGAGCTGACTATCTCCGTATCAGCCGCGTCTGCGCGCCTATTGTTCAAATTACTGAAATGCATCAAAATAGCCTCGGTCTTGGAAACATCATTATTCTCGATCAAGGTCTTGACGAATTTCTTAACGATATCTTTTTGCTCTCGGGCATCCGCCTCATCCAGGCTCTCGAACAAGCTGATCGCGTATTGTTTTGGTTTGATCTTCATAAAAACTATTTTTCGATCTTCTTAATGGCTTTTTCTATTAGCTCTTTGTCTTCTTTCTTATCGATCTTTTTCTCCAGGACCGATTCCAAAGCCTCAACTACCAAGGAAACTATTTCTTTCTTGATCTCTTTTAAGGTTTCAGCCTTCTCAACCTGCATATTCTCCTTTTCTTTATTGATGACAGCGCCTATTTCTTCCTTAGCCTTGTCAACTGCTTTCTTTTTGTTCTCCTCGGCCTGTTCTCTGGCCTCTTCAAGTATCTTGGCCGCTTCCTTCTTGGCATTCCTGATCACTTCTTCTTCTTTCTTTGAGATATCTTCCAATCTTTTTTCGGCTTTTTCGGCATTCTCAACACCCTCTTCGATCTTTTTGCTCCTGTCTTCCAAAAATTTCTTCATTGGCTTATAAGCGAATTTCCACAAAACAAAAAGCATAACAGCGAAATTTATCAACTGAGCCAATAAGATCTTAACGTTTATTCCCAAAGCGTTTAGTAATTCCATATCTTTGATATTAAATTATAGATTATGATTAAAGAATACAATCTTCCACTCCACTTATTGGAGTGGAACCTTCTGTTCTCTAACCGAAAAGGATGATCAGGGCGATAACCAATGAATAGATACCGGTAGATTCGGTAATGGCCATAGCCACGAACATCAACGGAGTTATCTTATCAGATGTCTCCGGATTGCGTCCGATCGCTTCCAAAGCCTTTGAAGCGGCAATACCTTCGCCAATACCGGGACCGATGGCTCCAAGACCCATACAAAGTCCGGCAGCCAATAATTTGAATACTTCTGGTTCCATAATTTATTTGATT
>WJLG01000091.1 GCA_014728685.1 Candidatus Falkowiibacteriota bacterium | reverse complement strand
AAACTGCCCGTTTTAAATGGGAGGAAGGCGGGGATGACGTCAAATCAGCATGGTTCTTACACCTTGGGCTACACACGTGCTACAATGGGGCGTACAGAGGGAAGCCAAACCGTAAGGTGGAGCAAATCCTTAAAACGCCTCTCAGTTCGGATCGAGGTCTGCAATTCGACCTCGTGAAGCCGGAATCGCTAGTAATCGTGGATCAGCCACGCCACGGTGAATACGTTCTCGGGTCTTGTACTCACCGCCCGTCACGCCAAGGGAGCCGATAATACCCGAAGGTCCTAGTTCTAGGGACGAAGGTAGGATTGGTGACAAGGGTGAAGTCGTAACAAGGCATCCGTAGCGGAAGCTGTGGATGGATCACCTCCTTTCTAGGGAGATTAATTCGAACTTTCACGAAAGTTCGAATATCGTCGATTCCTCACCATTTTTGGTAGCAAAACAGATAAACATTGGATAAAATAATATTTTCCAATGTAGTATTATTACAATTTTGTTACGAAAAATGGTGAGGAAAGAGCTGACGCCTGCCGGATTTAAAAGGAATTTTTATATAATAAAAAACCGTTGAAAGCGGTTTTTTATTTTTGGGCCAAACAAAAAAACCTTAGTCGCGCCTAGTGGGTGTTGGGCTAAGGTTTGTGTCGACCCTTGGTTTTTACGCAGTTTCTAAATCCTCGGGGTGAATTTGCCAAAAATGAACAAGCCCTTCGGTTTCACGATAGTAGTAATAAAGATCGGCATATGTAGCTTCGCGATCTATGCCTTGCTCTACTATTACTCTTTTTTCAGGACTTGTCATGTCTTCCCAAATGGAAGTCCACTTGCGAGCGAATTTAGCAGCTCTGGTAGCAGGATCATTTACATTTCCTATATAATGAAGAGCTAAATCGGAGCAAGTCTCCTCTCCCGTGGGTGTAAGTTCTTTGCTCTATTTCTCCTTTCTGGTTGGTGGTTTATATTATAAAGAACCAATTTTCTTTTTAATTAGATCCATTAGATCAGTAGCAGTTGGTTGGAGTTTTTTGGCTCCTTTTTTCAAGATCTTTTCTATTTCAGTATTCGTTATATTATAGTATGTTTTCTGGAAGTTTGTCAAGTACTCGGCCACTACTTCGGCTAAGTCCTTTTTAAAGTCGCCATAGCCTTTACCTATATATCTTTCTTCGATCACGCCGATCTCGGTATTTTCCAAAAGCGAATAAATGGTCATCAGATTTGATATACCCGGCTTGTTCTTAGGATCGTATTTTACTCGGCCATCAGAATCAGTAGTAGCTTTCATGATCTTTTTCTTGGCTTTGGCCGGATCATCTGTCAAAGCAATATAATTAAGCTCCGATTTGGCGCTCTTGCTCATCTTCTTGGTCGGGTCATCCAGGCCCATGATGCGGGCGCCCACCTTCTGGAGCCTAGCTTCCGGGATTTTGAAAGTTTGGCCAAAGCGATCATTGAAGCGTCTGGCCAGAGTGCGGGTAAGCTCGACATGCTGAAGTTGATCATCGCCAACCGGAACAATGTCGGTATCATATAATAGTATGTCAGCTGCCATCAGCACCGGATAATCAAATAAGCCAACACCAACATTTTCCTGATTTTTACCGGCCTTATCTTTGAACTGGGTCATTTTATTAAGATCAGACATTCTGGCCGAGGTGCAATTAAGCACCCAAGCTAATTCAGTATGCTCTTTGATATCAGACTGTTTGAAAATAATGGATTTTTTCGGGTCGATACCGGAAGCGATATATATCTTAGCTATATCGATGATCTTTTCGCGCAGAATTTTAGGATCTTGTTTGACAGTAATAGCATGATAGTCTACAACGCAAAAAATGCAAGTAAAATCTTCTTGCATTTTGACCCATTGGGAAATAGCTCCCAGATAATTACCAATATGTAGGTTTCCGGATGGTTGAACCCCGGAAAAGATGATCTTTTTATTTTTGTTCATATCTATTTTAATTTTAGCTCTATAAGAGTAAAAGTCAATACTTTGACAAAACAGGTAATATCGCCTAAAATTTATATACAATTAATTCACCATTTATCACTTATCATTTATCATTGAAAAAGTATGCCTTTAATACCTACAGTAATTGAAAAATCAGGCCATATCGAGCGCGCTTATGACATATACTCCCGTCTTTTAAAAGACAGGATCATATTTTTAGGCGAGCCGGTGACCGACCATGTAGCGAACATAATCATCGCTCAATTTTTGTTTTTGGATGCCCAGGATTCTGAAAAAGATATAAAATTCTATATCAACAGCCCTGGAGGATCTGTGACCGCCGGTTTGGCGATCTATGATACCATGCAATATATCAGGTCGGATGTTTCCACGATCTGCGTAGGCATGGCCGCTTCCATGGGGGCGACTTTACTCGCTGCCGGTGAAAAAGGCAAGCGCTTCGCTTTGCCTAACAGCGAGATAATGATCCACCAAGTTCTGGGCGGATTCGAAGGCCAAGCTACCGACATCAAGATCAGAGCCGAACATATATTAAAGGTAAAAGACAGAATGAATAAGATATTGTCTCAGCATACAGGGCAAGACATAAAGAATATTGAAAAAGATACAGATCGTGATAATTTTATGAGCGCTGATGATGCTCGTAAATACGGAATAGTTGATAAGGTCATTAGCGGTAAAAACGGTAAAAAATAGAAAATTAAAAATTTGTAAATTTAAAATTATTTAAAAATTTCAAATTTCAAATTAAAAATTGAAAAAATATGGCTAAAGAACTCAATAAGGATAACTTCGAGAAAGAAGTTGTCGAAGCTTCAAAAGAAAAACCGGCTTTGGTGGATTTTTTCGCTCCTTGGTGCGGACCATGCCAAATGCAAGGGCCGATCATCGACGAAGTGGCTGAAGAGCTTGGCGATAAAGCCGTAGTTGTTAAAGTGAATATTGATGATAATCCGGAGTTGGCCGAGAAGTACGGCGTTATGAGTATTCCGACCTTGATCCTTTTCAAGGATGGCAAAGCCGAAGAGACCATGACCGGCATGCAGGCCAAAGAGAATTTAATGAAATTGCTTAGTTAGCAAAAAAATCCTAAATCCCAATATCTAAATCCTAAACAAATTTAAATTTGTTTAGAGCTTAGTGCTTGGAGTTTAGGATTTTTTGATACCTGTTTAATTTACCAACAAGGCTGCTCCGATAGCGCCGGCATCATTGCCCAGCTTGCCTTTCAATAGTTTGACCTTGGAAGCGGCGATCGGGCTCATTATGTACTTGGTCATTTCCTTCTTCATTTCCGGAAAGAACAGATCGCTTGACTTGACCGTGCCTCCCCCGATGACTATCGCTTCCGGATCGACCATATTCACTATATTGGCGCAAGCCGTGCCCAGCAGCCGGCCGATCTCTTCGTATGATCTTTGAGCCAATACATCTCCTCGATAAGCCTCGGTAGCCATATTAAGGGAATTGTTCTGATTCAATCTTTGATAAGCCTCTTCCAGCTTGATGGTGTCGGTGAAATCCATCACCATCCCGCCCGGTTCGCCGGCTCCGCCATGAGCTCCGCGATAGATCTTTTTGTTAAGCCACCAGCCCCCGCCGATGCCGGTGCTGATTATTATTCCATAGACATTATTGAATTTTTTGGCAGCTCCGATCAAGCTTTCAGCTCGAACGAAACAATTGGCGTCATTGTCCATTTTGACCGGCATTTTCATGGTCTTGTGGACTTGTTCGGCCAATTTGACCCCGTCCAGTAAAGGCAAATTCGGAGATTTGGCTATTTTATGATGGTTGAAATCGTGCGCGCCGGCGACTGACAGGCCGATCCCGGAAACACGCACCTTATCGGCTTCAGCTTTTTCCAAAAGCGGATCGATCAAGGCCTTGATCATTATCAGCATATGGCTGATAGTGTCTTTCGGAGTTCCCAAAGAATAATTCATAACGGTTTTTTCTCCGTTGAAAAGCACGGCCTTCATATTGGTTCCGCCGATATCCACTCCGATGGTGTATTTTTTTATTTTAGCCATATGATGATTAATTAATATTGCGGTTTGAATAATTTTTTTGCTTCTTCCCAAAGGGCGGAATTGTTATTTTTTTCTTTTTCCCACCACCACCATTCGACTCCCCATAGATAGAATTCTTTGAAGCCGGCTTGATGGGAGAATTCGATGATGTGCCTGAATTTTTCCAGATCCATGGTTTTGGACTTATCTTTCTCACTCATGAATTGATAAGGTATCGGTCCCCAGGGCTCGGCCTGTAGCTCTATCACTATCCAGTCCTCCGGATCGGCGAATAGAGAAGTGATGTTTTTCTTAAAATGGAAAAAGGCGGGTGTTATGGGATAGTGGACATAACTTTTCAAGGTTTGCGAATACGTATTCAAATAAATACTGGTGCCGAAGATATCGGCGCGCTTGGCTGCCGGGACCCAGAGAGAAAGTTCTCCGGAATCAGTGATGATTATCGGCCTTTTGGGATCGATCCCCCGCACAAGCCTGATCTCGGCATCCAGAAAATCATTGCCAAGATCCGGGCACTCTCCGAATTTTTTCAGAAAATATTCATTCTCGATCTGCCAGGCGTAAATATTGGAATATTTTTTATAGCGGTTGCTTACTCGGGATAAATATTCAAAGATCTCTTTTCTGATATTTTCTTTGGACATATTTTCCGTCCATCCCGGGAAATGGCACTCGGGCCAGCGCGGCAAGCGTCCGCCAATAGCCAAGATCACGCGCACATTTCTTTTTTTAGCTTCCTCTATCTGCCAATCAAGATCAGCGTATTTAAAATAGCCGTTTTCTTCTTCAACCTCATCCCAATAAGCCGGAATCCTTACTTTTTTAGCGCCCAGATCATCCAAAGCGGATAAATAAGCCTCTTTCCAATCTATTCCCAGCTCTTGGGCATGTTTTTTGGAAAAAGTTATACCATAAGAGAGCTCGGATCGATCATAGACCTTGCCTTGGCTTAGGATAACCAAGAAGAAAACCGATATGGCAAAAAATATGAATATTATCTTTATCAGCTTTAAGCTTTTAAAAAGCATATTATCTGGGCATGAAAAAGTCGCTACTGGTCGCGCTTTCTAGGCTTTTCAGCACATAATAAGTGATGCCGTAGGCGGCTAATATTATCAATAGGCCGATCACGCTTTGTATCAGCTGTTTTTTAGCGCTGGATATTTGCTCTTCATTGCCTTGGGCGGTCATATATTTATAGCCGGCAAATATTATCAAAGCCAAAAAGATGATCGCCAGCAGGCTTAAGAAGATCTGTATGATATTGGCTGCTATTTCCCGCACGTCCTTAGGATCTGAGGAAGATTGGCCGAATTCTTGTGATATTTCTCCGCTTTTGAAACCTTCTTGATTGCCCAGATCCATAAAGTTGCCAGCTTGGGAATTTTGGGCTAAAATAAGGAAATTGAAAAGTAAAGAAAAGATTATTAAGACTAAAAAGATAAGCTTTTTTGATGTTTTCATAAGTTTATTTATGATATAATATAAATAGTATAATATATTTAAATTATAGCTAAAAAACAGAGTTTTTTCAATTTATTTCAGTATGCGTTTATCTACCAAAGTGGCTTACAATACTATTGTCCAAGTGGCCAGCAAAGTGCTGACCACTATTTTAGGATTGGTGGCAGTGGCGGTTATGACCCGCACTTTGGGCAAATACGGCTTCGGGCAATATACGACCATAATGACCTTTTTGTCATTTTTCGGCGTATTGGCCGACCTGGGCTTGACCTTGGTGACTACCAAGATGATATCCGAACCCGGGGCCGACCAAAAGAAGCTGATCGATAATTTGTTCACCCTTAGATTCTTTTCCGCCTTATTCTTTTTGGGCTTGGCGCCATTGATAGTTTTTTTCTTTCCTTATGCCATGGTCGTCAAGATCGGAGTTTCGATAACCACTTTATCTTTTTTCTTCATCGCTTTGAATCAGATCTTTGTCGGCTTATTCCAAAGCCGGTTACGGATGGATAAGGTTTCTATTGCCGAGGTGGCCGGGCGTTCTTTTTTAGTTTTGGGAGTGGTGCTGGCGTCTGTTTTGGGATATGGAGTTTTGGGCATGGCAATCGCCACTGTGATCGCCAGCGCGGTCAATTTCCTTTTGCATTTCATCTTCGGGGTCAAGTTCATAAAGATCGGTTTTGATTTCGATTTCCGTCTTTGGGTCGACATAATAAAGAGATCGTGGCCCTTGACCATCACTATTATTTTCAATTTGATCTATCTGCGCGCTGATACCTTGATCTTATCTTTGGTCAAAAGCCAGAACGAGGTCGGACTTTACGGCGCCACTTACAAGGTTATTGATGTTTTGACCATGATCCCTTTTATGTTCGCCGGTTTGATACTTCCGATCTTGTCCAAGAATTGGCTTGAACAAAGCAAAGATTTTTTCAAGAGAGTAAGCCAGCGATCCTTCGATCTGATGGCGGTTTTGGCCATACCCTTGGTAGTTGGTACGCAATTTTTGGCTGATGACCTGATGGTCATAATCGCCGGCGAGGAGTTCGCCGTTTCCGGAAGTATTTTGAAGATATTGATATTGGCGGTAGCTTCTATTTTTATCGGCTGTGTATTTTCTCATATCATAGTGGCTATTGATAAGCAGAAAAAGGTGATTGGCGCTTATGTCTTTACCAGTATTACCGCCTTGATCGGATATTTGGTGTTGATCCCGCGTTTTTCTTATTTCGGAGCCGCTTGGGTTACGATCTATAGTGAAGTCATGATCGCGATCTTTGCCTCGATCTGTGTTTGGAAGTATTCGAATTTTTTCCCTAACTTGAAAGTTTTTTTCAAGTCCCTCCTGTCCGCCGCTTTGATGGCTTTGGCTTTATTCTTTTTTTACAAAATTTCACCGGAAAATATTTATTTAAGTATAAGTTTAGCCCTGTTGTTGTCCTTAGTAGTTTATTTTTCAGCCTTGTATTTTTTCAAAGGCATATCCAGGGATGATATTTTAAGTTTGTTGAATAAAAACGATGAAGAGTCTTCTATTGGCTGACTCAGCCGTACAAAGAAATAGCAGTTTATTGGATTTGATAAACAACCTTAAGCAAAAGGGTTATAATTTTTATTTATATCACCGGATAGATCTTAAAAGCCTAAGTGAGGGCGCTTGGGCCGGTGAGAAGGCTTTTTTCGGTCCATCTGTCCATAATGTTTTCGGACTCTGGTGTCTATATCTGCTTCTGCCTTTGTTTTGGATATTTTATTTTTTTAAGTTGCTGTTATTGAAGAACAGGCGGTCGCTTGATGCTGTGATCTGCGTCAATGACAATGAAAGACTTATCCTGTCTCCACTTTGTCGATTTTTGGGATTGGGACTTTTGTGGATCGAACTTCCGGAAAGCGATTACTTAAAAAGATCCTTTTGGCTGAAATTTTGCCTGCGTTTTTTCGGTAAGAAGGTTAAGATCGTTGTTT
>WJLG01000090.1 GCA_014728685.1 Candidatus Falkowiibacteriota bacterium | reverse complement strand
GGCTCGGATCGACCCCGGACTGCTCATTTATCTTTTCTTTTTCTTCTTTTAATTCCTCGATGTCCGTTTTTATGAAAGAAGTTATCACAGCCATGGAAAGTTTTATCTTGGCTTGTCTGAATTCGCCGAAGATCAGATCGCGCTCATCAGCTTCTTCTTGGGCAACCACTTCTCTGGCTTCGAAAAATCCCAAAGCTTTATCAAACAGGCTCAAGTCGGACGAACTGGCTGTTTCTTCCTGCTTGTCTTCAGGCTTTGCGTCTTCGGTCTTTATATCTTCTTGACTGTCTTCAACTTCATTCTCTGTTTGTATTTGTGATATATCTTCTTGTTCTTCGAGGTTTTCGTCTTCTTCCAAGGCCGGCTCGATCATATCAGTTGAAGTGCCAAGCTCTTCATCTTCGCTTTTATCTTCACTGCCGGCTACAACATCTTCATCAGCTATCCAATCTTCGATCTCTTCGGCTACATTGTCTTGACCTTTTTTTTGCTTGGCTTTTTCTTTGGCCTCGACGATCTCTTGGCCCAAGAATTGCCTGGTAGCAAAATCTTTGATGAACAAGGAATTCTCACCCCAGCGGTAAAAAGCCGAATTCTCTGCACCGAAAGAGCTCTCGTCTCCGGAACGAGCGACTTCCGGCTCGCCAATGACTTGATCGGCTAAACTCCAGCCCTTGCTCGAGCTCTCCTCGCTTTCTTTGATCTCCGGAGCGATGCGGGCGTTGCGTGAATAAAATACCACCTTGGCTGTCTCGCCCATGGACGCTTCGATCGAATGCTTGAACAAGGTCGCCAGCCCCGCCCCAATGAACAAATAAAAAACAACAGCCGCAATAAAAGACCAGCTTAATCTGAACTTAAAGGTCTTTCGGCTATTGTCCGAATTCAAATCCGCAATATATTTTTCAATATTTGTGTTTTGTTCTTGCATGGGGAGGGGGACTTTTTGTTTTAGGATATTATCCTACCTAAAGCAAAAGACAGCTTTTGAGCTCAAAGCCACTTTTGCCTTTTTATATACAATATTATTATATCATTTCCTGGGAATTTTTTGGAGTCCCTTTTTTTCTTATTTCTTGCCAAAGTTTTTATTTTTTTTAACTAAAAATAGCAAAAAATTTTTTAAGAGAAAAATTAAAAATTTTTGAGTGGAAAAGTACATGCCAAATCAAGCTTTAGCAAACAAAAATGTGGATAATTTTACTATTTCAGAGCCTATATTTTTTTAAAAAATACCACATAAAAAAGGTTGCGAGCAATAACACTTTTTACCATCAGAATTCGTAGATATTTTTAATTTGAAAGCCAAGATCATCTTTCGTGCTGTTTGAGGGGCGAGTTTTGGACGAGCCCCGAGTTCACGAAACCGATCTTGAGCTTTCAAATAGCCGTCAGGCAAAAATATCACAGTAATTCTGCCTGGTAAAAATGCTATTGCCAGCGATGCTAACATCAGGAAACGATCCGGCTTTTGACCGCATCGGGCCGGCGGTGGGATCATTAAATGCAAATAAATAGGGCGTGCGGGCAAAAGGTGGATCGTTTCCAAAATTATATTGAATAAACTAAAAGAGAGCCAACAACGGCTCTCTTTTAGTTTATTCTAAACTTCCGATCTTACATCATGCCCATTCCCGGCATTCCCCCGCCCATGGCCGGAGCGGCCGGTTCATCATTTTTTGGCTTATCAGTGATCACCGCTTCAATGGTCAAGAACATAATAGCAGCTGAAGCCGCATTTTCCAAAGCGCTTCTGACCACCTTGGTCGGATCCACGATCCCTGCTTCGATCATATCCTCGAATTTATCGGTTGCAGCATTATAACCGATATTTTTGCTCTTAGATTGGGTATTTTCTCTGATTATATTATAGAGTATCAAAGATCCATCTTTGCCGGCATTGGCCGCGATCTGCTTGATCGGCTCCAAGATGGCGTTGTCGATTATTTTAGCACCCAGATCATCCTCATTTTTGCCGGTTAGGCTCTCGAACACTCCTGAAGCCTGAGCCAAAGCCAAACCGCCTCCGGCCACTACACCTTCTTCAACAGCAGCTTTGGTAGCGTTCAAAGCATCATCGATCCTGTCTTTTTTCTCCTTAGCCTCGGTCTCAGTAGCGGCGCCAACCTTCAAAACAGCCACTCCGCCGGCCAATTTGGCCAATCTCTTTTTTAATTCTTCTTTATCAAATTCAGAATCAGAAGCCTCGATCTGCTTTTTGATCTGCTCGACCCTTTCTTTTATCTCAGACTGATCTCCCTTGCCTTCGACGATAGTGGTATTTTCCTTGGTAGCCACTACTTTTCTGGCTTGTCCTAAGTCGGCCATGGTCACACTCTCCAGCTTCAAGCCCACTTCTTCGGAGATCACTCGACCGCCGGTCAAAATAGCTATATCTTCCAAACTGGCTTTTCTTCTGTCGCCGAATCCCGGAGCTTTGACAGCCAAGACATTGAAAGCGCCTCTTAATTTATTCACCACGAAAGTGGCCAAAGCCTCGCCGTCAACATCCTCGGAAATTATCACCAGATCCTTTTTGCCTGCTTGCGCCATTGACTCCAACAAAGGCAAAACCTCATGAGCGGATGAGATCTTCTTGTCGGTTATCAAGATATAAGCATTCTCATATTCGGCTTTCATAGCTTCGACATCGGTCACCATATGCGGGGAGACATAACCCTTATCAAATTGCATGCCTTCGACGACTTCCAGCTCCACTCCGAAAGACTGACCCTCTTCGACTGTGACCACGCCGTCATTGCCAACCTTGTGCATAGCTTCGGCGATCTTCTCGCCAATTTCCTTATCATTAGCGGAAATTGAGGCTACTTGAGCGATCTCTTCCTTAGTGCTGATAGGCTTGCTATTCTCTTTCAATCTCTTGACCACGGAATTTATCTTCTTCTCGATACTGGATCTTAATTCGATCGGATTCACGCCGGCTCCAAGCGATTTCAAGCCTTCGTCAATGATCGCTTGGGTCAAAATAGTGGCCGTGGTCGTGCCGTCGCCGGCCTTTTCATTGGCCTTGGAAGCCACTTCTTTGACGATCTCAGCTCCCAAATTCTCGTTCTTTTCTTCGAATTCGATCTCCTTAGCCACGCTCACGCCGTCCTTGGTGATGGTCGGAGCACCATAGCCTTTTTCGATCACCACATTCCTACCCTTGGGGCCCAAAGTGACCTTAACGGCTTCGGCCAATTTATCAACTCCTCTTTTCAAAGCCTCTCGGGCTTTTTCATTGTAGATTATTTCTTTGCTCATAATTTCATATAATGCATAAACTACCGCGCGCAGTGCGGAATGTTTATGCTCGATTTTTAAATTTATAAAATAGCTAAACGATCTTTGTCTATAAAGCAGCTAAGATATCATTGTCGGAAATGATCAAAAATTCATCTTTATTCTCATCCATGAACTCATCGGTTGAATATTTCTTGAACATCACCTTATCTCCAGCCTTAACGCTCATCGGCAGTCTTTGTCCTGATTCATTCAATTTTCCCGGACCGACGGCAACGACCTCTCCCTGTTCAGCTTTGCCTTTGTCCATGGTTTCCGGAAGCACGATGCCGGACTTGGTCACTTCTTCAGCCTTCTTCGGCTTGATGATCACATTGTCGTGAAGCGGTTTTGGATTCATATTTTTCATTTTAGTTGAAAGAAAATAAAAACAAATAAGATAATTCTATTTCCTTTCAAAAATAAATAATTTATAAATTTCTATTAGCACTTAAATTATTTGAGTGCTAAATATTATACTATTTTATCACTTTCAGCCTGCTTGTCAAGAAATAAAAAAATCTCTAATATTAGAGATTTAATATTAAAAACATCTGATCTGTTCACTTCCTGAAACCACAGCCGAACTTACAAACAATACAGCCTTGGGCGCTTTGTTTCCCGCGGCAAAATCTATCCAAACTAGCCGGATCCAATCGGCCTTGATCTAATTTTTGCGTCTCAAGCAGCTGGCAATCGTCGCTGCCGGTTTCTTTTATCGCCTCTTCCCTAAGATCAAAGCAGGCATCATCGGATGTGATCTCTTTCTCTTTTTCCGGCTGAGGAATTATTTTTTTGATGATATTGTCATAATCAATATCAACTTTGGTGTATTCGATCTCCGGCTTATCACTTTGCTTGAAAAGTCCATCGGAATATTTCTGGCCCATGAAAAATATCCGATATACACCCACCAGCATCAGAACCAAAACTCCGGCTGATATTATTATGATCATTCTTTTATTCATATATTGAAAAACTTTTTAGCGTTTTGCGTAGTGGCAAGAGCCACTTTATCCGGATCCATCTGTCTGATCTTGGCAATTCTTTCAGCTACCAGTTTTACAAGAGAAGGCTCGTTCTTTTGGCCGCGATAAGGCTCGGGCGCCATGAACGGACAATCAGTCTCTATCATTATCTTTTCCAGCGGCACCTTTCTGATCAACTCATCCCAAGCCGAAGAAAAAGTTATAATACCGGTGAAAGATACCATCAAGCCCAGATTGAAATAATCCCACGCCAAATTCTCATCTCCGGAAAAACAATGTATCACTCCCCAGGCCTTTTCCTTCGGGATCAGATCATTATGCTCGTGGCGAAAATCATTCAAGAGATCATAAAGGTCATTATGGGCGTTGCGGCAATGGATGATCGCCGGCAGATCCAAGCTTCTGGCCAAGAGCAATTGTTTTTTTAGCACTTCTTTTTGTTTGTTCTTCTTGGCTGTCAGATCGGAAGATAGTTTAAGATGATAATAGTCCAGGCCGATCTCACCGATCGCCACCACCTTTTCCAAGCCGGCCAATTTTTCATAGCTTTCATCTATATATTCCTCAGCTCGGCCTCTGACAACCGCTCGTCCATTCTCATCCTCTCCTATTTGATCCTCAAGATGGATCGGATGCAATCCGACCGCCGCCCAGACCCCATCTTCATAAAGGTTGGCTAATTCAACCGCTTTTTTCGATGTTTTCAGGTCAGTGCCGACTATGATCATACCAACATCCTCCTCCAAAGATCTGCCGATCACTTCATTCTTATCCGCTTCGAACTTCTGAAAATTCAAATGGCTGTGAGTATCGATATATTTCATATAATGAATTATAACATATAGACCCTTGATCTTACGAATTTATTTCAGAGTGATCCAAATATATGATCCAACTTAAACTAATAAATAATTAACTAGTGCGATAGATAGAGGCTATGATTATGTATTGAGCAACCAAAAAAAGCGGTTTGAACCGCTTTTTCTTTTTAAAAGGAAATCGAATTATTGAACCTTCTCCTCTGAAGTTCCTTCTGCCGGAACCTCTTCTGGCTGGGATTCAGCCGGAGTTTCTTCTTTTGGCTCTTCGACAACTTCTTCTGAAACTTCCTCTTGAGAAGTCTCTGAAGGAGTTTCTTCCGAAGACATTGAAGACTGGTCCATTGAACCTGCCTCAGCCTGCTGATCATCAGCTGCTTGAGCGTTGTCAGTTGCTTGAGTATTTAGATCTTCCCCTTGTTTTGTTTCTTCACCTCCGAAGAGACTTTTTAACCATTTTAACATAGCTTTTTCGGAAATATCATTAAATTAAATTTGATAATATTTCCTCCTTATATTATCAATTCTTTTTTTATCTTTGAAGCAATTATATTGTATCACCATATCTTTAAAATTGCAAGGATGAAAAAGGCTAAAATTGGTTTTAATTATACTTTTGCCATATTGTCAAATCGCCAATAATGATATATGCTTAAATTACGTACAATATATAAATCATAATTTGAAAAAAGAACAATACAAATATATGCAGAAATTCATTATAAACGGTCCGGTCAAGTTGTCCGGCGAGATCGAGGTAAAAGGAGCTAAAAATCAAGCTCTGAAGATCATTCCGGCCTCTATTCTTTCAAAAGAAACGATCACCATAGACAATTTGCCGGATGTTGAGGATGTTAAGAAATCTTTAGCTCTTTTAGAAGATTTAGGGGCTAAAATAAGCCAAAAAGG
Organism: Candidatus Falkowiibacteriota bacterium; assembly: GCA_014728685.1. Taxonomy (GTDB): domain Bacteria; phylum Patescibacteriota; class Patescibacteriia; order Patescibacteriales; family WJLG01; genus WJLG01. The sequence continues at coordinate 2,239 of WJLG01000090.1, read as the reverse complement.
CTCAAAAGTAGAGATCAATACTTCGGGTATCAACAAGATCGAACTTAATCCGGAAATAGCTGATAAATTCAGGGCATCAATTATGTTTATCGGGCCAATGTTAGCCAGATTTGGCGAAGTTAAATTCCCCCATCCCGGAGGCTGCGTGATCGGCGCCGGTGGCCGTCCGATCGATGTCTTTATAGAGGGTTTTAAGGCTATGGGAGTAGAGATCAAAGAAGATGGAAAGTCCTATCACTTGAAAACAAAAAACGGCTTAAAAGCAACTAATTTCTTTTTTAAATTAGTGAGCGTTACCGCCACCGAAACCTTGATGATGGCCGCCGCTTTGGCCAAAGGTACCACTAAGCTCCATAATTGCGCCATGGAACCTGAGATAGCCTCTTTAGCTACATACTTGAATTCCCAAGGAGCGAACATAAAGGGCGCGGGTACGCCGAGCATGGAGATCCGAGGCGTCGGCGAGATCAAAGCCGGTAATTTCAAGATCATCCCCGACCGTGTAGAAACCGGGTCTTTTGCTATCATGGCCGCGGCTACCGGCTCGGAAATAACCATAAAAAAATGCCAGCCGGATCATATTCGTATTCTTCTTGAAATATTCAAAAGGATAAATATCCCCTTCAAAGAAACAGCCGACACCCTGACGATCAAAAAAACCAAAAATATCAAACCATACAATATAAAGACCCACGAATATCCGGGATTTCCTACTGACTTGCAATCGCCTTTTACCGTCCTTATGACCCAGGCTAATGGCAATTCTCTTATTCATGAGACCATTTATGACCGACGCCTGCTCTTCACGGACAGTCTTTCGCAAATGGGAGCCGACATCACCATGTGCGATCCTCATCGAGTAGTGGTCAACGGTCCCAGCCGGCTTTATGGAAGGACGCTTACCAGCCCGGACTTGCGCGCCGGCATCGCCTTGATAATAGCAGCCATGACTGCCGAGGGCCGAACTGAAATAGATAACATCTATCAGATCGACCGCGGTTATGAAAAGATAGAAGCCAGGCTGAACAAGCTTGGGGCAAAAATAAAACGAGTCGACATTTAGATCTCGCTTATTCTTAATTAGTACCAATGACCAGCCTTAGAAGAAAAATTCTTTTTTATACTTTTATCTTGATATTCTTGATCACTACGCCCTTAGTGATACTTTATGCTATCGGCTACAAGATAGACCTAAGCAACCCGGGAAATTTTCGTTTTGTACAAAAAACCGGCATGATCCTGCTTGAAACCAAGCCGACTCAGGCAAAAATATACATCGATGACAAGATCCAAAGATCGTTTATGGATAACATCCTGGGCCGAGAAAGCAATCTGATCAAGACCCCGGCCAAGATCAAAGGCCTGCTGCCGGGTGAATATCAGGTCAGGCTTGAGCTTGACGGTTATTGGCCTTGGAACAAAAAGATCAATATCTATTCCGGACAGATCACACATTTGCAGGATATAAGCCTTTTCAGGAGAACCTCTCCTCTGCTTTTGAACTCCGGCAACATACAAGAGCCGATAATATCGCCGAATAATAAAAAGATATTTCTGCCTCTGGACGGACTCTTGATCGATCTTAAGAATGAAAATTTGAGTCGAGTGGCTTCTTCCAGCGATGGCGACCGGGCCGCTTGGTCGGATGACGGCAGAAAACTGCTGACCGGCAAGACAATATATGATACAAAGGATATTTCGCGGAGCCAAGATCTAAAAACCCTTATCGGAAGCGATACCGAAAACATCAAATGGAATGAGAACGATTCCAACAAGATCTATTATCAGTATAAAGACTCGATCAATTACTTTGATCTTGATACCAACAAGAACGGAACTATTATCGAAGACGGGGGGATCATCGATTATTTGCCGGCCAATGGTAATATCTTCTATGTTTCCGGCGATATTAATGCCGTCAAGCTTAAAATGTTCAATACCGCCCAAGGGATAAACACCAAAGAAATAGAAATGCCCTATTGTGATGAATATGAATTTTGGGACAAGGAAAGCGATTATCTAGAGCTTTACGACAAAAAGCATTCCATCCTCTATATCATAGACCCTTTTTCATTTGCTTATCCCTTGAAAGAGATCGTGAGCAACATCCGCTATGCCGATTGGGTTGATCAAAAAACCTTGCTTTACGCCAATGAATTCGAGATCTGGAAACTTGATATGGAAAGCTTGGACAAGCATTTGATCACCAGAATAAGCGATCGCATCAACAACATAATTG
>WJLG01000089.1 GCA_014728685.1 Candidatus Falkowiibacteriota bacterium | reverse complement strand
TTTAAGCTTTCAGTAAGAGTAAGTCCTTTGTCGATGTCTTCCGAAACTTGCTTGAGTATCTTGGCAAAAGTTCTATTCTTGGTCTGAGCGGCCAAAGTTTTGAAAGCTGAAGAGAACGGGATTCCTCCTTTGAGCATGATCGATAGATGGCGGGTGAAGAAAAGCTTCTCCTTTGTGGGCACTCGCCCCAAGCTCAAAAAGAACCTGTCCATCTTTTGGGAAAAGGTTTCGTTCTCTTCCGGTCTGATCAAAGGCTGAGATCTTTTTTCCTCCTTGTTGTTTGCCATAGTTTATTCTTTGGTAACCCTCAACACTTCTTCTAAAGTGGTTGAACCCTTAAAAGCTTTTATCAAGCCGTTTTCCGCCAAGGAAAGCATGCCTTGAGCTTCGGCTTGTTTTTTAATGTCAGAGACGTCGGCATTTTTCAAGATCAGCTTTGATATTTCATCAGTCACCTCCAAGACCTCATAAACACCTTCCCGTCCTTTGTATCCGGTATCGTTGCATTTTTTACAGCCTTCTCCTTTTTGAAAAGTCATCGAATCCAGACTGCCTGATGATATTTTTTTGGCCTTTACCAGTTTATCCAGCATTTTTTCTATTTCCGGCATTTGTTTTTTGATCTCAGAAACGGTTTTTTTGTCCAATTTGTATTCTTTTTTGCAGGCCGAGCAGACTCTTCTAGCTAAACGCTGGGAAATTATCATATTGGTGGTTGAAGCGATCAAGAAAGAGGGTATGCCCATCTGCGACAAGCGCGGCAGAGTGGTGACGGTATCGTTGGTATGCAAGGTTGAAAGTAGTAAATGTCCGGTCATGGCCGCGTGTACGGCTATCTCGGCTGTTTCCTGGTCGCGGATCTCGCCGACCATGATGATATCCGGATCCTGGCGCAAAAAAGCGCGCAGACCTCCGGCAAAAGTGTAGCCGATCTTGGGGTTGACTTGAGATTGATTGATATGTGGCATTCGGTATTCGATCGGATCCTCGATGGTGGAGATGTTGACCTTTGGGGTGTTGAGCATGCCCAAGACCGTGTAAAGCGTAGTGGTCTTACCGGAACCGGTCGGGCCGGTGACCAATATCATGCCATTGGGCTTGGAAATATTTCTTTTGACTATTTCCAGCTCCGCAGTCGGAAAGCCAAGCTGATCCAAAGATAACATCTGCGCTTTTTCATTAAGCAGGCGGATCACCACCTTTTCTCCATCAAAGGTCGGGATTATGGAAACACGGAAAGATATATTGTAGCGCTTATTACTGATCTTAAAACGGCCGTCTTGGGGCAAGCGATGCTCATCGACTTTCAAATTCGCCAATATTTTGATGCGGGCGATAATACCGGCATGTAAATTTTTGTTCAATGTCATTACTTGCCGAAGTACGCCGTCTATGCGGTAGCGCACGACCACGTCTTTTTCTTCAACCTCGATATGGATATCGGAAGCATCTTGGAAGATGGCATATTCTATCAAATCATTGACTATTTTGACGATGGTCAAGCCTTCGGCGATCTCTTTTAGATCTTTACCTCCTTGTTCCTCGGCATCCTCGCCGCTGATGTGTCTTATTTCCGACTTGATCGTCTCTTGATATTTTTTTAAAGCGTCCTTTAGCTGATCAGGAGTGGTCATGTGGACATTGATGGCCCGGCCGATCTTTTTCTTGATGAATTCCAAGGTTTCCAAGTCTTTCGGGTCCAAGACGGCAATGTTTACTTTTTTACCATCGCTTCCAAAAGCGATCAGATTATGATTGATAGCGATAGTTTCCGGAATTTTAAGCAATATTTCCCTGTCTATATTTTGATCTTTCAGATCGATGAAAGGAGTTTTGAAATGGTCAGCCGCTTTTTTATAAAGATCATCTTGACTTATGATACGCTTGTTTATTAGGTACCCTTCGACGTTTTTGCCCGCTTCCTCGGCTTCTTTGGCTAATTTATCAAAATCCTTGGCGCTGATGGTCTTGGATTTTGTGAGAATGTCTCTTAGTTGTTTGCTTGAAAACATAAGTAGAAGTATTAGATCACATACTTTATTATATATTATATCATAATTGATCATGCTTGTCATAAATTAAAAGTAAGGAAAAAATATTAAAATTTTGATATAATTAAAATATGAAAACAAAAGGAGGTGAAATTTTTTTACTTTTAATATTGGTTATTCTATCGAATTTTTTTTGCATCCGATTTTCTAAAGCGGTTTCCTCTGTTGTTTTTTCTGAAATTTGCTGGATGGGATCGGCTGAATCATCAAGCGACGAATGGATCGAGCTATTCAATCCGACTCTTGAAGATATCGACCTGACCGGTTGGATCATACAAGCTTATGATGGGCAGCCGGAAATAGCCTTGGAAGGGATAATTACCGCGCAAGGCTATTTTTTATTGGAAAGGACAGACGATGATAGCTCGCCTGCTTTAGCCGACATTATCTATTCTGGTTCTTTGGGAAATAGCGGAGAAATATTGGAACTTTTGAATGAGGATGATGTTCTTGTCGATAGCATAAGCGCCGAAGAAGGCTGGCCGGCCGGTGATAATGAAACTAAGCAGACCATGGCCTTGGCAAACGGACTTTGGAAAAACAGCGAACAAGCCGGAGGCAGTCCCAAGGCCGAGAATAAAATAACAGAAGAAGAAGAGGAGGAGCAAGATGCATCAAGTGATCCTGTAAGCGATGAGGATGTTGTGATCAAAAAAAAGGAAGGCAAGCTGATCATTAATGAGATCTATCCCAATCCGGTGGGCAGCGATCGGGAAAGCGAATTCGTGGAAATAAAAAACACCGGTGAAACAGCTATCGATCTGACCGGTTGGATCATAGATGTTGATGGAAAAACTTATGAATTCGGTCGCTTGGATGCCTTGCAAAGTCCGGCTTTCAACAAGACTTTAAGGACAGGTGGGCATTTGGCCATCTATAGAAAACAAAGCCGATTGGTCTTGAATAATTCCGGAAGCGAGATCAAGCTTTATAAACCGGGGAAAAGAACGCCCGAAGACATTTTATCCTACAAGGACGCGCCGGTTGGTTATGTTTATGTGAATAGCGAGAGCATTGATCTGGAAAAGATCAGCTCTTCGACCAAAGAATTCTTTTTCAATTCCACTAAGATCGGCGGCTGGGTTTGGTCTTCGCAAATTTCACCCGGAGCCAATAATCAGATCAAAGCCAAAAACACCCCTCCAAAAGCGAGTTTTTCCGTTCCCGAGGAGATCGAACCGAAACAAGAGGTCTTTTTTGACGCTTCTGATACTTATGATGAAGAAGGAGATGAGCTTGAGTATTTTTGGGATTTTGGCGACGGCGTCAAGGTCGGCCTGGAAGAAGCCCGCCATACTTTTATGGAGCCCGGCGAGTACGAGATCGTTCTGCAAGCAAGTGATGGGCGGGAAAATTCGATAGTTTCCAAAATTATCAAAGTTTCCGGCATGGTCAAAGATCCTCAAGAAGAGGTTTTGGAAATATATGAAGACGATGAGCCGTTTTGGTTCGAAGAACTGGAAGCCATCAGCCATTATCCGGTTATGAATGGAATCTTATCCGAAGAAAAAAAGCTGAGCATCAAAGATGCCGTAAAGAATATTGGGCAAGAGGCGGTTATAAGAGGAATAGTTTTGGTCGAGCCCGGAATATTGGGTACCCAATATTTTTATCTTGCCGACCAAGAAGCCGGTATTAGGATCTATAATTATAAAAAGGACTTTCCAAGGATAGAAGAAGGCGATGAAGTCGAGGTTCGCGGAGAGATCGTTGAATTAAGAAGCGAAACTACCTTAAAAACAGACACCTTAGACGATATGACCGTTTTGAGTAAAGGAAATGAATTGCCTGTCAAAAAGATAAGTTCAGAAGATATCATCAAAGATAATATTGGCCGGTTGTTGCAGGTCCAAGGCCGGATAAGTAAAAAAGATCCGCCTCGGATCTATATGAATGACGGTTTTGGGGAGATCATACTTTATCTTAAGCCGAATTTGGATATTGGCACAAAAGACATTGAAGAGGATAGCGAACTCAAAGTTAAAGGTGTTTTGGGAGTGGTTTCGGGCGACCTGGTTCTTTTGCCCAGAAAACAGAGTGATATTGAGGCCAATGAGCTGTTGATCAAGGAGGATAAAGGCGAAGTTTTGGGCAAAAATGAGGAAAATACACAAGAATGGGACCTGCCGGCGCGGAAAAAGACCGGTGTTCTATGGAAATACGCGATCATGATCGCGGCCACATCAGCCCTTATAACCATCATATATATTTACCAAAGAAAAAGGACCGAAGCATAGATCTTTACCATTCTTTTTTAAAAGCTTTTTTTATGGTAATATTATATTATAAGTAATTAATTAAGGGGGTCGTTTGAAAAATAACGATTATTTTTGGTATTTTGGTATATGGGTAGAAGGAAAAAAAGAAAAGGTCCTTTGGCTAAAGTGGCAATGCCTAAAATGGACATTGCTCATGAGACAAAAAAAGGAATTTTTGTCGTTTTGATAATTTTGTTAGGCGTTTTGAGTTTTTTAAGTCTTTTTGATCTGGCCGGCAGTTTTGGTCAAGTGCTGGACAAGGGCCAGGAAATGGCCTTTGGCTGGGGTAAATGGATATTTCCTTTGCTATTGGTAGTTTGGGGGATATTTTTGTATAAAGAGGAGAAAAGTTATATTAGAGGAGCCAATGTATTGGGTTTGCTTTTACTTTTGATATCGGTATTGGCTTTATTCCATTTTTTCTTACCTGTAAATGAATGGAAGGAAGCGGCTCGAGCCGGATACGGCGGCGGTTTGGTCGGTATGTATTTAGCTAGAGGTTTTCGCAATGTTTTGGGATTTTGGGGAGGCTTGGTCGGATTGATCGCTTTGACTTTGGTTTCTTTTATGCTTGTTTTTAATACTTCTTTGGTAAGTCTGTTCGGCGAACAAAGTCTTTTTGCCAAAATATTCTATCCACTTAAATTTATTACTAGTAAATTTTTCAACGGCAAGGATGAGGAAGAAATGGTCGAACAATACGAAGAGGTTGAAGAAGAGGAAGAAGAAGCCGATGATTCGGGGCAAGATGATGAAGAAGTTCTTGATTTTTCCAAAAAGATCATTGCTGATGCTCCTCAAGATGATGAATTGGCGGAAGATGAAGAAAAAGATCTGCAAAATATCAAAAAACAAGATGCCGATCGCTGGAAGGCCAGCAAGATAAAGATCGACCTACCGATAGATCTTTTGGGTAGATCCACTGGCAAGCCTACTTCCGGAGACATAAAGAACAATGCTTTGATAATCCAAAAGACTTTTGAGAATTTCGGCATTCCGGTAGCTATGGCTGATACGGCTATCGGCCCGACTGTTACTCAGTACAGTTTTAAGCCGGCTGAAGGCGTTAAATTGTCGCGCATAACCACCTTATCCAATGATCTGGCCTTGGCCTTGGCAGCTCATCCGATCAGGATCGAAGCCCCCATCCCGGGCAAATCGCTTGTCGGCATAGAAGTTCCCAATAAAAGCAAAGCCATAGTCGCTTTAAGGGAAGTTATAGAAAATAGCGAGTTCAAGGCTGCCAAAAGTAATTTGACCGTAGCCTTGGGCAAAGACGTGGCTGGTCGAGTTTGGTCTTATGATATTGGAAAAATGCCTCATTTGTTGGTGGCCGGCGCTACCGGTTCGGGAAAATCCGTTTGTTTGAACGCTATAATTTTAAGTTTGCTTTATCAAAATGATCCGGAAAACCTGCGTTTTATATTCGTTGATCCCAAGAGGGTCGAACTTACCGTCTATGACGGGATACCTCATCTTTTGACTCCGGTGATCACCAATGTCAGCAAGACGGTCAATGCCTTGCGCTGGTGTTTGAATGAGATGGACAGGCGCTTTGAGCTTTTGGCTCAGCACAAAAAGAGAAATATTGAAGCTTACAACAAGACTGCCAAGGAAAAGATGCCTTATATAGTTTTCATTATCGATGAATTGGCTGACTTGATGGTGGCCGCGGCCAAGGATATCGAATCAAGCGTGATCAGGCTCACTCAGATGGCCCGCGCGGTTGGTATTCATTTGATCTTGGCGACCCAAAGGCCGTCGGTTGACGTCATTACCGGTTTGATCAAGGCCAACACCCCGGCTCGTATCGCTTTTTCTGTGGCCTCGGCGATCGATTCCAAGACGATCTTGGATTCACAAGGCGCGGAAAAATTGATCGGCAAAGGAGATATGCTTTTCTTGACCGCCGAGATATCCAAGCCAAAAAGACTGCAAGGCGCTTTAGTGACGGATGAAGAGATCAAAAGAGTAGTTGATTATATAAAGGATAAAAGCGGAGAGTTTGAATATGTCGACGGTGTTACTGAAAGGCAGAAGGTCGGCGGTATTGCCGGAGTCGGCCTGGAAGGAAATATCAACGATGATGTTGATGAACTTTTTGCCGATGCCAAAGAGATCGTGGTTTCTTCCGGCAAGGCGTCAGCTTCGCTTTTGCAGAGAAGACTTTCTATCGGTTATGCCCGTGCGGCCAGGATCATGGATGAATTGGAAGAAGCCGGGATCATCGGGCCTTCCAACGGTGCTAAGCCCAGAGAGATATTAATGACCAAAGAGCAGATGGAAGCACAGAATAGTTCACCGACTGCCGGCGCTTCTTTGCACAATAGAGATGAGGCCGAAGCCCCGGATAGCTATCTGGGCGAAGATGATGAAGATGAAAACAGCTTGGGTGAAGTGCCTGAGTCTCCGGCCAGTATGTCCGAAGAAGAGGAGGAAGAGGAGGAGGAAAGCGATGAAGAAGAAATAGGAGAGGATGATGAAAAAAAGACGGAAAGTGAAGAAGAGGAAGATGACGATGAAAAAG
>WJLG01000088.1 GCA_014728685.1 Candidatus Falkowiibacteriota bacterium | reverse complement strand
TGCGGAACGGACGGGACTCGAACCCGCGACCTCCTGCGTGACAGGCAGGCGTTCTAACCAGCTGAACTACCGCTCCCTTTTACCAAAAATAAAAACGAAATGCTTTTCCGCTTCAATATAAATATAAGTTAGCAAAAAAATATCAATAAGTCAACTGTTTTTCAGCCCTTTAAAGACCTAGAATTTATCCACTTTTTATCAACACTTTATAAACACTTTGCAGGGTTTTAAAAAGGTTTATAAATTGCTATACTATTTGATATTGAATTTTATCTCATAATATTCTATAGTATTTAAGTCTTATTAAAAACTCATTTAAGTTCATCCCCCTTATGAACAATGATCAAATTTGGCAGGCTGTTTTGGGCGAAATCGAGCTCAACCTATCCAAAGCCAATTTTACCACCTGGTTTAAAAACACTTTTGTTTCCGAATTCGTTGATGAAAAAATAATCATCTGCGTGCCCAACGCTTTTACAAAAACCTGGCTTGAAACCAAGTATCATGAAGAGATCGGAAAAGCCTTGGAAAACGTTTTGGGAAGCAAGCTCAAAACCATAATTTACAAAGTCGACACCAAAAAGAACAATCCGGTAAATAATATTCTAGACAGAATAACCTTTAAGAAAAAAAGAGAAGAAACTGAGATTGAAGAAGTGCCCAGTTCTATAAACCGCTTCGGTTTGAACTCTAAATATGTTTTTGAGAACTTCATAGTCGGTAAAGGCAACGAACTGGCCCATGCCGCCTGCCAAGCAGTTGCCCATAACCCCGGCAAAGTCTATAATCCTCTTTTTATTTATGGCGGAGTCGGCTTGGGAAAAACCCATCTTCTTCAAGCTATTGGAAACGAGGTTTCCAAAAAAACCAACAAAATACTCTATACTTCGAGTGAAAACTTCACAAACGACTACATTCAATCTGTAAAAAGCGGAAAGGCCCGCGAATTTAAAGACAGATATAGAAATGTAGACCTGCTTTTGATCGACGATGTCCAATTCATGGGCGGCAAGGACGGCACTATGCAGGAGTTTTTTCATACTTTTAATGAACTACAGCAAACCGATAGGCAGATCATCTTAACTTCTGATAAGCCGCCAAAATTAATTCCAGCCCTTGAGGCTAGGCTGGCTTCCAGATTTGAGTCTGGAATGGTGGTTGATGTCTCTCAGCCGGATATTGAAACCAAAATAGCCATCTTGGAAAAGAAGGCTAAAGAAAAAAATTTCTTCTTAGAGGTTGAAATACTAAACTATATAGCTGATAATATAAAAAATAATATCCGCGAACTGGAAGGCGCTTTGAATAAAGTAATCGCTTTTCACGAATTCAACAACACCACTCCCAGTATAAAAACCGTTAAGAGTATATTGAATGACCTATTGGTAAGCGCTCAATCGCGGTCTTTAAGCCCGAGGGATGTTTTGGACGCAGTGGCTAATTTTTATAATATCTCTAGTAAAGATCTGGTTGGAAAAGGAAGGAAAAAAGAGCTTGTTTGGCCAAGACAAATAAGTATTTATTTAATGAGAGAAGAGATAAACACCTCATACCCAACTATTGGCCAAGAAATAGGTGGACGAGACCACACTACCGCCATGCATGCTTACAATAAGATCTGTGATGAGATCAAAAATAAAGAAAATGAAAAAATAATCCAAGAAATAGAATCAATAAAACAAATAATTTACAGCAATCCTTTTTAGGGATAACTTGTTGATAAGCACCTTAATAAATATGTGGATTAGTTATTAAAAAAATTTAATAACTTGTTAGCAACAACCCTCTCCACACACTAATCAACAACACACCAAAAGATCTATACATTTTCTACACAAATAAAATAAAATAAAAAATTAATAAAAAGCCAACAAAAACAAGGGTTAAAAAAGATCGATTAAAACAAATACCACTTTTCAACAACACTTATTATTACTATTATTTTATATATGATATTATCAACTCTAAAAGAAAATTTAAAACTCGGCTTATCGATAGTTTCACATATAGCCGGAAAGAATGTGAACCTTCCAATATTGAGCAATGTGATGATGAGTGTAAAAAAAGAAGGAGTGAAGCTTATCGCCACTAATTTGGAAATAGGTATTACTCATAAGATCAGAGGTAAGGTAGAAGAACAAGATGATTTCACTATTGATTCAAAAGTGTTTTCCGACTATATAAACCTATTACCAAACAAGAAAGTCAATCTAAAAAAAGAAGGAGATGATCTAAAAATCGAGTGTGAAAACTATAAAACCAAAATACACACTCAAAGCAGCGAGGATTTTCCTTTGATCCCTAAAATAGAAAAAGTAAATAAAATAACCACCAAAACCAAAGATCTTAAAAAAGCGCTTTCAAGAGTGGTGTTCGCGGTTTCAAACAACGAATCAAGAGTAGAATTATCAGGAGTATTTTTCAACTTCACAGCCGACAAATTAATATTAGCAGCCACAGATAGTTATCGTTTAGCGGAAAGCCAAGTTGCTATTAAACAAGAAAAACCAAACGATAATGAGCAAAAAGTCATAGTGCCGGCCAGGACTATTCAGGAATTAATAAGAATAATCTCGGGCGGTATTGAAGAGGGTGGGGCTGATCAAATAGATTTTTATATAAACGAAAGCCAAATATTATTCATTATCGATTCAACTGAGCTTATATCAAGGCTCATTGAGGGGCAATATCCAGATTATAAACAGATCATACCGCAAACCGGAAAAACCGTATCTATGGTTGATAAAGGTGATTTTTCTCGAGCAGTAAAAGCATCATCTTTATTTTCAAAAACCGGAATAAATGATGTTAATCTTGATTTTCCCGGGGGGCAAAATAAAGTGGTTGTTTCATCAACCTCCGGTAATACCGGTGAGAATATAACAGAAATAGAGGCTGATACTAAAGGTATGGATAATGGTATAATCGTTAATTACCAATATGTTTTAGATGGTTTGAATAACATGGAGAGTGATAAGATCAAAATAGAGGTAATAGATAATAACACCCCCTGTGTTATTAAGCCGGAAAAAGGAGAGGGGTATTTATATATTGTGATGCCGATAAAACAATAAATAAAACAATAAAGATAAAATAAAAAATACCTATTTAAATAGGTATTTTTTATTTTACTCACTATTCAATATTATTGATCACCATTGAAACTGATTCGGTATTTTTTATTTGATTATTCCATGAATAAGCCTTGGCTGTTAAAGAGTAGGTTCCGGACGTGGGCGGATCATCCCAACTCCAATTTATATATTCACTTTCTATTGGAGCTATAGTGGTTAGGACTGATAACCCACCATCTTTAATGGCTGTTAGTTCTATTTTAGATATTTGCTCAGGATTAATGGTTTTTAACTGGATATTTACAGGAAAATCAATATCAGTGACCGCTAAACCACTTGCCGGCGATATCCAATCAATATTAAACTCTTCAAATACACCAGCTTCACTTGATGATAAATTGAACTCAACTGATTTAGAAGTGCAGTTGTAAACATCATCACAAACTTCTACGCGCAGATTATGATAACCATTATCAATATAATTGATCGGATATTCATTTAAATTAAAGAAATAACCGCCACGCTGAACAAAAAGAGTTCCATCTAAATAATAATTCACTTTAGCCACCCCTCTTTTAGCAGTAGCTTTTAGTTTAACAGTTAGGTATGGAGAAGTGATCGTTTTATTATTGACCGGTTCGATAATTTCTAGCTCTGGTATATTTTCCGGTATATGAACATTATCATACTCAGTTGGAGCGGTACTGGACGAGGTAATAGCGGTTGAGGTGGAATTTTTTAATTCCTCCTCCGCCCATAATTGGACCCTTTCTTCCCAGAGGTGGAATTGAGGATCTTTACCCGGGTTTTGCGGAATATCACCCAGAGGGTCGTCTTTATCTACGTAATAAAGTATTGAGTGGTGCTGGGTAAACATAACTTCTTCCACTAGATTTTCAGGTGTAAACTCAGTGGCTAAAAGCCCGGTTGATGAATCTATTTTTACCTTAGAAGCGCCCACCTGGCCGTCGATTATAGCCTTACCGGTTTCTTTTATTTCCGGAGATTTGAATTGTTCTATAGGAGTGTCGCCCAACACTTTTTGCATATAATCATGCCAGATAGGCGCGGCTACTGTTCCCCCGGAAGCACCTCTTTTCATAGCCGCATTATCACTGTTTCCCACCCAAACCCCGGTCACTATTGATGGCGTATAGCCAATAGTCCAAGCATCATGGTAATCATTGGTTGTTCCGGTTTTAGCGGCCACCGGCCTTGATCCAAGTGTTAACCAATTACTTGTACCAAAAGCATAAGCTCGAGCCCCATTATCTGATAAAACACTATTGATCATTTTAGCTACATTTTCATCTAACACTTGTTTAGGGTCCTTTTCTTCCCATTCTTCTAAAATATCCCCGTTAGCATCCTCGATCTTTAATATTGAAGATGCCGGCCGTATCTTACCTTCCCGAGCAAAAGCACTATAAGCATTAGTGTGATCCAATAATTTAACTTCTCCTCCGCCTAAGACTAAGGAAAAACCGACCCTTTCCGCGTCTTGCGGGCCTAAAGTGGAATAGCCGAGAGCTTCGGCGTTTTTCAAGACATTATCTATACCAGCCAAATATACAGCTTTTACCGCCGTGGTATTCAAAGAGCCCGCTAGAGCCTTTCTAACTGATACCGGCCCGTGTTGTTTTAGGTCGTAATTTTTCGGCTCGTAAGGGTTTGCTTTGTCGTTTGAAAAATTAGTTACCACATCATAAAGAACAGTGTTTGGAGTATAGCCTTTTTCGAACATGGAGGCATAAACCAAAGGTTTAAGTGATGAGCCGGGCTGTCTTTTACTAATCGCGACATTTACTTGCCCATCTATATCATCATTAAAGTAATCGCGCGAACCGACCATCGCTAAGATCTGCCCGGTTTTAGGATCAATAGAAACCAAAGAAGCATTAGTGGCTTCGTAATTCTCTTCATTCTTTTCTCCATATTTCTCTACAACTTCTTCAGCTATTTCTTGTTTATATAGATCAAGAGTAGTATATATTTTAAGTCCACCCTGTTCTACCATTTTTTCTCCATATTTTTCCGTAAGCAGTTCTTTGACATACATTACAAAATGAGGAGCAGTTATATTGGCGGCCGGTTCGGCAAATTCCAATTCTTGTTCACGTGCTTCTTGGGCTTGCTCTTCTGATATATATCCTTGGTCAGCCATTAGATTTATAACGGTTTGCTGACGAGCGATCAAAGCGTCTTTATGGGAGCCGTAGGGAGAATAGTAGGTCGGGGCTTGCGGTAGAGCCGCCAAAATAGCTGCTTCGGCAATAGTGATATCTTTGACACCCTTATTAAAATAGCGGCGGCTGGCCGCCTCCACGCCATAAGCAGTGGATCCGTAAGGGATCTCATTCAAATATAATTCCAATATCTGGTCCTTAGAAAAAGACTTTTCCATTTTATAAGCCAGGATCCATTCTTTGATCTTTCTGGAAATTTTTCTCTCCGAGGTTAAAATAGCGTTTTTAACAAATTGCTGGGTTAAGGTCGATCCACCTTGGACTCTTTTACCACGGATCTTTTGCCAAACAACTCCTCTTAAAATACCCCAAAGACTCACTCCTTTGTGTTCATAAAAGTTCTTATCTTCAACAGCAATAGCGGCCCATTTAACATGATCCGGGATATCCTCAAGCTTAATAAGCGTTCTTTGTTCTTCACCGTGTATGTCGTATAATATGTGTTCGCCGCTACGATCATAGATCTTGGTGCTTTGCGCCACTTGCCTTTCCATTAATTGCCCCGGTTCCGGCAAGCCGCGGGAGAACCAGGAAAAAGCGGCTACACAGAAAATAATAAAAACCAAAAACAGGACCAAGCCCGCTTTAAGTATCTTTTTTTTAGATAAATTGAATTTTTTCAAGGTTTTTTTACCACCAGACCTTTTTTTAGGGGGGTGGTTTTTATTTTTTTGATCTCTCCAAGATTTTTGATAATCCATATTTTAGCAATACAATATATAAAAGTTTTGAATTTAGACTATATTATTTTTTAAAATACGTCAAAGACAAGCAATAATACTATTGTCGATAAAAATCAGCTGCTTTTTCTGGTGATACAGAGTTGATAACCAGGCCGGAAGCCAGCTCAACACCTGCCCAAATACTATCTCGAGGCTGTATCTTTAGGTAAAAATGCTGTTCTTTATTACTAACAACATTATGCAGGAAATAATTAAAAGACAGATCTATGCTTTTTAATTTCTTTAATATTAGCTTTAGGGCTTGTGAAAAAGAAGCCAGCTCTTCTTTGTTCATTTCAGTTATATTGTCCAGGTGTCTTCTAGGAAATATCCAGGCCTCATAATGGTATTCGGAAGCATAAGGAGTAAAAGCTACAACATTTTCATCAGAATAGATTTTTCTTTTGCCTTTTTCCTCTTTTGCCAAAATATCGCAATAGGCGCAAGTTTTATGTTTCATTTTGTATTTTGATAGCAGATAAGCCTCTTCCTCAAGCTCTTTAGGGATCATTTTTGTGGCGAATATTTGGGAATGAGCATGTATGATCGAGGCTCCGGCCTTTGATCCTTGGTTTTTGAAACAAAGGATATAATCCAGGTTCTTATTCTTGGTTAATTCAGTCGTCCTTTTTGAGTACATTTCCAACAATTTCTGTATATGTCCAATAGATAGATCAGCCAGCTCTTTTTGGTGGTTCGGCGTATCTATCACTACTTCTTGCGTTCCATAAGCTTTTTTATTATCCAAACTAACAGCCGGGAATATATTAGCGACGCTTAAAACCTGCCAATCGCCGTTTTTATCATTAATACGGTCTTTTATGTTGTTTTTGTCTATATTCTCCGAACAAAAAGGACATTTTCCGCTTCTTTTTAATATAGTTTGTTCTTTTACATCTCTCGGTCGTTTGGCGCGTCCGGGAGTAATGACCACATATTTATCCAAAAGATAGCTTTTTCTGATCTCTGATCTTTCTTTAGGCATAAAATTATTTGTTAAACCAATAGCTTAAAAGGGTATTATTGAATACTCTTTTAATTATAACACAATAATAAAGCGCTTAAAATAAAACACCTCCTGTTTAAGGAGGTATTTTATTGTTTGATCATTTATCTTCGTTTGTCTCGATTGAAGTTTCGGCGTCCGCCGCCTCTATCATCTCGGCGTCCATGACCGCCCCTGTTTCCATGATCGAATCCGCTACGGCTTTGTTCACCTTTCCGATCTTTCCAAAGGTCTTGATTCTCTATCATTTCTTTCATAGTCAGATTTACTCGTCCCTGGTCATCTATCTCTTTGATTTTTACGTGAACTTCATCGCCGATACTTACTAGATCACCCGGTTTTCCCACCCTATATGGAGCCATTTCCGAAACATGGACCAAGCCGTCATTTCCCGGAGTAAGCTCGACAAAAGCTCCAAAATCCATCAGCCTAACAACTTTTCCTTTATAAGTTTCCCCGGCTTCGAATTCATGAGTGATGTCTTTGATGATCTGTACGGCTTTAGCGGCCATTTCCGAATCCGTACCGCAAACCATCACAAAGCCATCGTCTTCGATATCGATCGAAACGCCAGTGTCCTCGATAATTTTATTGATAACCTTACCGCCTGAACCGATCACATCCCTGATCTTTTCCGGATCAATATGGAAGCTTGTTATTCTTGGTGCGTACTTAGAAAGTTCTTTGCGATATCCCGGGATAGCCTTTTTGATCACGTCCAATATTTCCAGCCTGCCTTTAAGGCCTTTTTCCAGAGCTTCTTTGATTATTTCTTCATTCAAACCGTCGGTTTTAGTGTCCAGCTGAATAGCGGTGATACCCTCGTCGGTTCCGGTGATCTTGAAATCCATCCCGCCTTTGCCGTCTTCCAGGTCTTGGATATCGGTAAGGACTTTCCATTGGCTCATGTCTTCATTGGAAGCAAGGCCGATAGCCAATCCGGCAACCGGTTTTTTGATCGGTACACCGGCATCCATCAAGGCTAAGGTGGATCCGCAAGTAGCGCCCATTGAGGATGATCCGTTCGAGCCAAGAGTCTCAGACACTATTCTGATAGTATAAGGGAATTCTTCTTTTGAAGGGATTACCGGCTTCAAAGCTTTTTCAGCCAAAGCTCCATGTCCGATCTCTCTTCTTCCCGGCCCTCTCATCGGTCTAGTTTCGCCGACAGAATAAGGCGGGAAGTTATAATGATGCATATAGCTTTTAGTGCTAGCGCCCTCTAATCCTTCCAGGTTTTGTTCCAATCCCGGAGCACCCAAGGTTAGCAGCGACATGATCTGGGTTTCACCGCGAGAGAAAAGTCCGGTACCATGATTTCTCGGAAAAAGTCCGACTTTGGCTGAGAGTTTTCTGATCTCATCCAAAGCTCGACCGTCAACTCGCTTTTCATTTTCCAAAAGCTCTTTAGTAACCTCGGCATCAACCGCTTTTTCAACGGTCAAACCGATAACAGTCTTTCTTAGGTCCTCAGAAACACCCTGGTCGAAAAGAAGCTTGTTCAAGCCATCTTTAATAGCTTTGACAGCGGCTTTTCTTTCACCTTTGGTATAGTATTGCTTGTCAAATAGTATTTTATTGACATTATCCTTAAGCCAAGCGTTGGCGGTTTCTACCAGTTTGGCCTTTTCTTCTTCGGCTTTGATCTGTTCTTCAGTCAGTAGCTTTTCTCCTTCGGACTTTTCTTTGGCCGGAGCCTTTGCTTTTAGTTTTTTTATCAGCTCTACAGCCGGCTGCATTTCTTTTTGTCCGCGGGTTATGGCTTCATACACAAGATCTTCAGGGATCTCGGAAGCCCCGGCTTCGATCATAATGGTCTTTTTGTCAGTGCCGGCTACGGTTAGATCAAGCTTGCTGTCTTCCATTTCCGAAAAAGTTGGATTGAAAACCAGCTGGTCATTGATCAAGCCGACCTTGATGCCGCCGATCGGACCTTTCCAGTCAACGCCGGAAATAGCCAAAGCGGCCGAAGCAGCAACCAGGGAAGTTATTTCATAGGTAGCCGCCGGATCGACGGATAAAGCAGTGATCACTACCTGGACATCTTTTCTAGATGAGTCGTCAAACAAGGGGCGGATCGAACGGTCGATCATTCGGCCCGTTAAGACAGCATCATCAGAAGGGCGGCCTTCTCTTTTGATCCAGCGTGAACCCTTGATGATCCCGGCAGCGTATAGTTTTTCTTCGAATTCAACGGAAAGAGGAAAGAAATCAACTCCTCTTTCTTCATTTGATTGCACTACGGTAGCCATTATTACGGTTTCCCCGTATTGCGCTAAAACCGCGGCATCAGCCTGTTTAGCCAATAGCCCGGTTTTCAAAGTAAGTTCCCGGCCAAGCCACTTGGTGGAAACTTCGACTCCTTCTTTTTTATCAAAAAACATTTTTTAAGCCTGGCCGACAGACTTCAGAACTATGTAAATGAATTACACAGCACTACTTGTCTGCCGGTCAGGGCGGTTATTAATAATATTAATTATTTTTTTACTTTTTTTCTTCTGGTCCTTGATGATTGTTTGAACAAGAATTTATCAGTTCCACTCAGATCAATGAAATCATCGGCAATGTCCACCAGTTTTCCAGAGGCAGTTTGTCTGAAAGCAGCCACCTCCACTAAACAACCTTTTGTATTCTGTAAATATTCTACCAAAGGCAGATAGTCGCCATCGCCGGTAACCAGGATGATAACATCCATTTTTTCCGACAACTTGATGGCATCAATGGAAATTCCGACATCCCAATCACCCTTTTTCATCCCGCCGGCGAAAATTTGCAGATTTTTCATCTTTACTTCAAATCCTTGCTGGCTCAGGGCCTCGAAAAAAGGCGTTTCTTCTTGCGATTCGGTATTGATGACATAAGCGATAGCTCTGATCAGCTTTCTGTCAGCTAAGGTTTCCTTTAAAACCTCTTTGAAATTTACATGGGCCTGGTAAAGATTTTTGGCAGAATGATACATATTGGATACATCTACCAATATTCCGACCCTTTGCTCCTTGTGTTTTATCATATATTTTTTTGAAAGTATATAAACATAGACTGCCCGAAAGCAGCCTAATGTTTTATATTATTCTTTTGTTTCTTCCTCAGTTTCTTCTTCTAAAAGCTCTTTCTCCTGTTCCTCGGCCAGTTTAGCCAAAGCTTCTTCTTTTCTCTTGTCCTCTTCCATTTTTTTGGCTATTTTCAGCTTCAGCTGTTCAGCTAGTTTTTTAAAAGATTTTTCATCTTCTTTTTGCAGATACTTTAGAAGTTTCCTTCTTTCAGAGACTTTTTTCAAAAGGCCCCTTCTAGAAGAGTGGTCTTTACGGTGTTCTTTTAAATGATCGGTCAGTTCTTTGATCTCAGCTGTTAGGATCGCAATTTGTACTTGCGGAGAACCGGTGTCATTTTTGTGTGTTTGGAACTTTTTAATGATCCGTTCCTTTGCTTTTTTGTCTAACATTAGCTCATTCCCTTCTCCGAGATAAGGATTGACAGCCCATATCCAAGAGAAGGCGCTTTAATTTTTAATAAACTAAGCTTAGATTAGCATAATATTTAAAATATTACAAGCCCCTAAGCTCTTCCTATATATAATAGTAGGCGATAAGCCACTTTATTTCTTCTTAGCCTTTTTATTTGTCGGTTTTTTCTTATCAGACTTCCCTTTTTTGAAGTAGAAAAATAAAACCCCTAAGCCCAAAAGAACAAAGACCAGCTGGATAACCCAGCCTATGAAAGGCAAAGACCATATCAACTTAGCTGCGATAATGCCGACTGTGGCCGATATAAATAATCGATGTTTCTTAATAGTGATTTTTTCCAATAGTTTATTGCCGAGCCAGATCGCCATAAGCAGCTTTGCCAAAAACAGAAGCAGCAGCCAGATTAGAATGAAGATTATTGCCAAAGGAATGCCGATAATGGTTATCATTAGAGCTATAAAAATTATCGGTGCCGCTAAGAAAAACAATAAGCCGGCTAAAAATGAGCGTCCGGGCCTGATCGATGTTCGCTCAATGACTTTTTCTATCTTTTTCGGCCAGAGACTTGTCAGGATCAAACCGATGACCAGACAAGCCAACAAAGAGTAGAACCAGCTTGGACTGAAAATATTGCCGGTCTTGGTTTCTGTTTTTTTGAATTTATGATAAACCCTTTCATTGATGTAAGCCTGGTCGGATATTTTTATTTTTTTATTAAAGGAGCTGTAATTGATGCTGCCGCCAATATAGGAATTTTCCTCGACCGATACCAGTTCAGCGCTTGAGCGGTCATCGATATCTAGATTCAGATCGCCGCCGATCTTGGATTGTATGCTGGCTTCGTTAACGCTGGCCTGAACATCCTTTTTTATACTGCCGCGCAAAGATGCATTTTTGGCGAACAACAACAACTCTTTGCCAATAGAAGAGAATTTACCCATTATAAATCGGTCGGAAAAAATATTGGCATTGCCGCCGACTTTGCCTGAAAGTAAAACATTCTCGGCCGCTGCCGCTCTTAGATCGCCGGTGATCTCTCCATCGATACTGATCTTTTTGCTCGCGCATAAAAGGTCGCCGTCGATCTTGCCTTTTATCTGGATATCTTTGCTCAAGCAGATCAGGTCTCCTATAAGTTCGCCTTCGATAATTATCTTTTCAGCTCTGGTGTAAATGCTTTTTTCTATTTTTTCACCTTCTTTTATATTAAAGCTTTCTTGAGA
>WJLG01000087.1 GCA_014728685.1 Candidatus Falkowiibacteriota bacterium | reverse complement strand
AATAAGATCCTTATCCCAAAGCTGCTTGAAAACCCACCAAACGGTTTCCATGAACTTAAGATCCATGGTCTTATAGGAATTTTCCATATCAACAAAACGACCAAGTCTGTTTATGGTCTTTTTCCATTCATCTACATAAGAAAAAACTTTTGATCTGGCGGTCTTATTGAATTTTTCCACACCGACTTTTTCTTCTATTTCTTTTTTAGTATTAGTTCCCAGATCTTTTTCAACTATATTTTCGATCGGCAAACCATGGCAATCCCAGCCCCAAATACGATCAACATGATAGCCGCGCATAGTCCAAAATCTAGGTACCACATCTTTCATGATGCTGGCAACCAAATGTCCATAATGAGGAGTACCGGTAGCAAAAGGAGGGCCGTCATAAAAAACATAATCACCCTTAGGCGATTTTTTGTCTAAAGTCTTTTCAAAAATTTTATTTTTATCCCAAAAACCCAGGACATCCTCTTCCATGCCAATGAATAGATTTTTATTCTTCAAATCAGCCATATTTATTTCTAATTTTACAATAAATTAAAATTCCAATCTAATTAAAGATCGAAGTTTGATAGTTTTCAATTATACTAATATATTACTCACTTTTTTCCTCTTTGTCAAAATAATACTCAAGTATTTCCTTGGCTATTGTTACACCAATTTTACTTCCTTCCTCGCCTTCTTCCACTAATACGGTTATTGCTATTTCGGGTTCATCGTAAGGGGCAAAGCCGGTAAACCAGGCATGGGGCTCTTTTGTGCCGGACCATTGGGCTGTTCCGGTCTTACCGGCGGCTTTCACCGGCAAGGTGCTTAAACGCACACCGGAACCGGATACGACTGTTTCACGCATACCTTGGCGTATGACTTGCATTTTATAATCATCCAAAAAATCTTCGCGTACCAAATAATTATCCACCTTTCTGACCAAATTATCTTGAGAATTCAAAATGCTTTTAACTAAATGGGGGCGATACAAAGTGCCGCCGTTGGCAAACACGGCCGTGAAGTTGGCAACTTGCAGCGGGGTTACCAAAAGATCGCCCTGGCCGATGGCAAGATGATAAGTATCTCCTATATACCACATCTCTCCCTTGGTATCTTCTTTCCATTCTCTGGTCGGTACAAAACCCGAGGCCTCGTTGGGCAGATCTATACCCAATTGCTTGCCCAGGCCGAAAAGTCTGAAATGACTACCCAATCTTTCCACTCCCAATCCGGTAAAATCATCATAACCCCCGCCTATATAATAAAAGAAGGTGTTAACTGATTGAGAGATCGCTTTACGCACATCGGTAATGCCATGGCCTCCGTATTTCCAGTCAGGGAAATACCACTGTCCGATCGCTAAGCCACCGGTACTTAAAAAAGTGGTATTCTCACTTATGATCCCCTCTTCCAAAGCTGCTTGCGCCACCACCGGCTTGATAGTGGAGCCGGAAGGATACTCGCCCGAGATCGCCCGGCTGAACAAAGGATTGTTGGGGTCGTTTATCAATTCTCCATACTCTTCGGAACTTATACCTCTGGCAAAAACATTGTTATCAAAAGTAGGAAGACTCACCAAGGAAAGCACTTCGCCATTATTTGGATCCAAGGTCACAACCACTCCTTTTTCCAATCCCATATTAT
This sequence comes from Candidatus Falkowiibacteriota bacterium, assembly GCA_014728685.1. Lineage (GTDB taxonomy): Bacteria > Patescibacteriota > Patescibacteriia > Patescibacteriales > WJLG01 > WJLG01. The sequence continues at coordinate 8,679 of WJLG01000087.1, read as the reverse complement.
CAATATTGTTCTTCAAGATCTCTTCCGTTTTTCTCTGCAACTCAAGATCAATAGTAAGGACCAAGTTATGCCCATCCTCTTCATCGATCTTGCTGATGATCTTCTTCTCATTTCCCAAAGCGTCAACTTCTATTTTCTTTTTCCCGTTTTTACCTCTAAGCTCGCCCTCCCAAAAGGATTCGATCCCGGTCTTGCCCATATAGTCTATGGGCAAATAGTCGTCCCCCGCCTTCTCCAGCTCTTCCGGGCTGATCTTGCCGGTATAGCCCAAGATGTGAGACATCGAAAGAACATCGGCAGTCAAATATTCTCTGCGGTTTTTATTGGAAAGCACGACTCCGGGCATTTTTTCCGCCTCAAGATAAAGCTTCATAGCCTTTTCGTAAGGAATCTTGTCAGCAATAAAAAGCGGCCGATAGGACTTAAGTGATCCGATCTTAACTTCTTCTATATCTTCTTTAATGGATCGAAGCAATTCTTTTTTTTCCTCCTGATCAATGGCTATCATGGAAGCTGTTTTATCAAGCAAAACATCTCTTTCGTTTTCTTCTCTGGGCAGATCTATCGGCACTAAATAAAGAATGAAGTTGGCAACATTCATAACCAAGGCCTTATTATCGCGGTCATATATCACTCCTCTTTGAGCCTCTATCCTTTCCAAACGCAAACTGTTGCCCTCGGCCAGAGAGCTGTAATATTCCCCTTTTGCTACTTGAAGCCAGGCTACTCTTCCTATCAATATCGAAAGCATCACCAGCAAAGATACGCCGATGAACCGTAATTTGGAAAAATTAAAAGTCCGGCCAATGACCTCATTATTGTCATCGCCGGGCATAAAAGAATCCTCCAGCCACTTATTGGCATAGGAGACTTTTTCCAAGCGCCCATATTTTATACTGCCCTCCTTGATCACAAAGGGATCGCCTTGTCTGTTGTTTTTGTGGCGGTTGTTTATCATAGGATCAATATCTTAGGATAAATACCGGTTTCAGCCTTTTGCTTATGAAATTAAATATATAGAATAATACCAAAACCAGAAGAAAATCGACCGTGATCCTGAAAAGCATATCATTCCAAAAATCCAAACTCAAAATGAACAGCCGGGATCCTGAACTGAAAAATCCATATATATAAAAAGATGTTTTAATGAAAAATATATAAAATATATCAGTGAACAAACATATAGCCAAAAAAGAAAAAAGAGATCGATTGGTAAACACGTTCCTTAAAAGTAAACGGCAAAACAAAAAAGTCAGAGGCCAGGCCAATATAAATATCTTCACCGGTGGCACAAAAAACATATCAAAGATCAATCCGGCTAAAACGTAAAACCAAATATTTTTTATTTTTCCGGACAAAGATAGAGAAAATATCAATGCTGCTAAAACCAAATTCAATTTATTGGCCGGAAATGGCAAAGAACTTATAAAGGAAATCTGCACTAAGGACAGAGCCGCGATCGTTATGGAATTGATCAATATTTTGAACCACATACTTTAAGGAATTATCACAGATACTATTATCAGATCGCTGAAATCCGCCAAAGGCTCGATCACCACGCTCTTCCAGATCTCGTTATTATTGCTATTGACACGGGAAACCTCTCCGATGAGCAGGCCCCGGGGAATATCATCTTCCAAACCTGAAGTAACGATCAGATCTCCCGCTTCGACCTCCTCGTCTTGCGGGATAAGCTCCATGCTCATGGTAAGTCCCATTTCTCCGGAAACTATGCCGATAGTCCTTTCCATATTTTGGATCGTAGCGGCCAATTTGCAGCTGCCATTAGTCGTCAAAACCACTCTGGATGCTTTTTCTTCGACTTTTTCCAGCTTGCCTACCAAAACTCCCCGGCTATCGACGACCCCTAATCCGGGATAAAGGCCTTCGCTTCTTCCTTTGTCTATCACGATGCTTTTCTCTTCTCTTTCCGAAGAAGCTTCGACGCCGATGGCTATGACATGAGCCATTTTGTATGAATATTTCTTCTCATCCAAAAATTCAAGATAAGATCTAAGCTCCTTGTTCTCTTCTTCAAGCTCTTTTAGGCGGGCGTTTTCGACCAGCAAAGCATTGCGATCATTTTCCAATTCTTTCACCTTATGCGACAACTCTTTTTGATCGGTTCGAGATTCAAATCCGTTTCTGATATTCGCTCCCAAGGAATAAAGGCCGGAAGCGGCGGGATTGATAGCTTGATAGATCTTTTCTTTGGCAAAATCAAAAATATTCGTAAAATATAAAAAAGCAAGCAACCCGATGATTGCCGCTATAATAAAAGTTTTTTTGATATTTTTTCTTCTCATGGATTTAAGATCTTATAACTCTTCGCTTCCCGGAGTCAGAACCTTTTCCAATAGATCGATATCCGAAAGCAGCACGCCGGCACCTCTGACGACGCAAGTCAAAGGATCGTCCGCCACTCTTACCGGAATCTTGGTGATCCGCGATATTTCTTTGTCCAAACCTTTTAGTAAAGCCCCGCCTCCGGCCAAATTGATGCCGTTCTCATAGATATCCGCGACCAATTCCGGCGGAGTGATCTCCAGGGTATTTTTTATATTCTCTATTATCTTATTGATACTTCTTTCCATGGCGTTCCTGATCTGCGTATCATTGACCGCCACTGACCTTGGCAAACCGTTCACCAGGTCGCGACCTCGAACTTCCATTTCCAAAGGTTCTTTCAAAGCTGAAGCCGAACCGATCCTGATCTTGACATTTTCGGCCACTTGTTCACCGATCAAAATATTAAATTCCTCTCTGATATAATTTATGATATCATTGTCCAAACTGTTGCCGGCCAAAGGTAGAGACCTGTAAGTGACCGCCCCTCCCAAAGATATCACAGATATCTCCGAAGTGCCGCCGCCGATATCCACGACCATGGTGGCCTTCGGATCCGAAACCGGCAATCTGGCTCCGATCGCCGCGGCCATTGATTGTTCGATCAGAAAAACTTCCCTGGCTCCGGCAGCCTTGGCCGCATCCTCTACCGCTTTTTTCTCTACTTCTGTGATCTCTATCGGAATGCCGATTATCATTCTCGGCCTTGGAGCGATAGTAAAGGTTTCGGAGTGTACTTTATCGACGAAATATTTGATCATCTTTTCGGTAACTTCAAAATCAGAAATAACACCATCAACCAAAGGCTTGATCGCTCTTATATGAGAAGGAGTCTTGCCCACCATCTTCTTGGCCTCATCGCCTACTGCCAATATCTCATCGGTCCTAACGTTGACAGCCACAACTGAAGGCTCATTCACAATGATCCCCTTATCCGGAGTATAAACCAATGTATTCTTGGTCCCCAAATCTATTCCCAGATCCTTTGAAAATTTTCCTAATATTTTATTTAACATTTTTTATTACCTCCTTGATGATATTATTTATCTTTATCATCTTAAGGCCGTTATCCGCTCTTTCTTTATATTCCACCGAGTTTTCTTTCAAAGTCTTTTCACTTACCACCAATCTGATCGGACAGCCGATAAGATCAGCATCGGCAAATTTCTCGCCGACCGAAGCGTCGAGTCTGTCATCATATAGAACTTCCACTCCTGAATCACTTAAGTCCTCATAGATCTTTGCCGCCTTTTGAGCCGCCTCGCTATTCTCATCTTTGCCGAGCAAGCCTATCAAGTGAACTTGGAAAGGAGCTATTTCCTTGGGCCAAATTATTCCCCTTTCGTCATGAGAGACTTCGACCGCGGCCGCTACCAAGCGAGAGACGCCGATCCCGTAAGAACCCATGAAAACATTTTTGTCCTTTCCTTCTTGGTCTTTGTAAGACAAGCTCAAGGCCTTGGAATATTTCTCACCCAAGCTGTAAATATCGCCGACTTCGATCGCTCTGGCTTCCTTAAGATCATAATCATCCTTATTCAAACCGAAATCCTTAAAAATCTCTTCGGAATAATCATCCTTATTGATGGCTATCTTTTTTCCTCGTCGTACATTATCGTATCTTCGCCGGCTTCGCTGATGGTCTGAAATTCGAATGAATACTTGGAAAACGAACCACCGTTGGACATGGTAAGGTAAGTCTTATCTCCGATGCCTATGCGCTTGAAAATTTCCATATAGACACCTTTCATCTTTTCATAGAATTCCTCATGCTGCTGTTTATCCAAAGAAAAATCATAAAGATCCTTCATCAAAAATTCTCGGCCCCGCATCAAACCTGATTTTGCTCTTAGTTCATTTCTGAATTTGGTCTGAAATTGATAAGCATACCTGGGCAGATCTTTATAAGATGAAATAAAATCTTTCATTATCACTGTTAATGGCTCTTCATGAGTAAAAGCCAAGCCAAGCTCAGTACCATTCTTCAAGCTGGTCTTGAACCAATCATCAACGACTTCGTCATTCCAGCGGCCTGATTTTTCCCAAGCGTCCTTTTTCTGCAAAGCGGTCAAATTGATTTCTTGTCCGCCGACCTTGTCTAATTCCTCTCTGATGATATCTTTGATCTTTTCCAAGACTCTCAACCCCAAAGGTAAAAAACTGTAGACTCCAGCCATTTCCTTGAAAACAAAGCCGGCTTGTATCAAAAGTCGGGCATTGACACTGGTCTCATCTTTAGGAGCTTGCTTGCTGGTTTTAGTAAAAAGTTTAGATTGAAGCATCGTTTTATTGTTCAATTATTTTATACAATAATAAGTCCGTCTTATCTATATATCTTAGCTTAAAAAACACCCTTTGTCAAAATCTTTTTGCACTTAAAAAAGCCTCTAAACAAGGCTTTTTTAATGCTTTTTATGAAATTTGTGATCTATTTCTTTTCAAATGATACCAATAACGGCGAAGCCAAAAATATCGAACTGTAAGTACCTATGAAAACACCGATAGAGAGAGCTAAAACAAAGTCCCTAATGCTTTCACCTCCAAAAATGAGGATAGTTATCAAGACCAATAATGTGGTTATGGAAGTATTGATCGATCTGGTTATGGTTTGGTTAACGCTGGCGTTGACAGTTTCTTCGAAATTATCATCGCTCTTAGGTAAATTTTCACGCGCCCGATCAAAAACCACGATAGTATCATTGACCGAATATCCCAAAACAGTCAAAATAGCCGCGATAAAAGGCGTATTGATCTCTATATTGAAGAACCTACCCAAGATGGCAAAAGTTCCCAGAACTATTAAAATATCATGAAAAAGAGCAACGATCGCGGCCAGTCCATATTTCCAAGAAGCTACCGGCTTGGACACTTTTCTAAAAGCCCAAGCAATATAAAGAATTATGGCTACTAAAACCGCTATGACCGCGTACACCGAACGTCTTTTCAATTCCGCTCCAATAGAAGGTCCGACCGAATCAAAGCGCATCTCCTCGACGTTTCCCAAGGCTACAAGCACTTCTTGATGCTTTTCTTCATTAGTGTCTTGAAAACGCAAGATCATATTCTTCTCGCCTACCGGCTGGACTATCAAACTATCCAAATTCAAGGAAGATAATCTATCCTGGGTTTCGATCACTGTCGGCCTGTTTTCATCGAATTTGACCTCCAACAAGCTTCCGCCGGTAAAATCAATGCCGAAATTCAAGCCCCAAATCGACAGAAAAACTATTGATGAAGCTACCAAAAGACCTGAAATGATAAACCAAATTTTTTTCTTCTGAATTATCTTATACATATATTTGTTATTTAATTCCGCTTAAAAATTTATTCTCCAAGGCCTTTTCCGGCAACAACAGCAACAAATTCTTGGTAATGACAATAGCTGAGAACATTGATACCAAAACTCCCAGGGCCAAAGTAAGAGCAAATCCTTTTACCACGCTGGTGGAGAATTGTATCAAGATGAAGCAGGTTATCAAAGTCGAAACATTACCATCTCTGATCGAAGACCAAGCTCTCTTGAAAGCCAGGTCGACCGATTTTCTCAAGTCGTTACCCGATCTTTTTTCCTCTTTTAATCTTTCGAAGATCAAAACATTAGCATCCACGGCCATACCGATAGACAAGATGAAACCGGCTAAGCCAGACAAGGTCAAGGTAAATCCCGGCCAAAGCTTGAATAAGGCCAAGACCAGAATTCCGTAAAAAGTCAATGAAACAACCGCCAACAAGCCCGGTAGTCTATAAATAGCTATCATGAACAAGGCTACTAATATTATCCCCCAAATACCGGCCCTTAAGCTGCTTCTGACCGAAGATGCCCCTAAGCTCGGGCCAACTGTCTTTTGGCTGATCAGTTCGATCGGCACCGGCAATGCGCCGGCATTCAATCTTTGTGCAAGAAGTTTAGCCTCCTCCAAAGAGAAACGTCCGGTAATAATGGCTTGTCCGCCGGTGATCTTGGAATTAACGGTCGGAGCGCTGATAATATATCCATCCAAGAATATCGCCACTTGATTGCCGACATTCTCCTCTGTTATCTGTTCAAAAAGTTTCGAGCCTTCGGCATCGAATTCCAAAGATACTTGCGGAGTCCCGTCATTCGGATCGAATTGGACACTGGCTCTTTTTAGATATTTTCCCGTAAGCTCAGTGTTTGACCAGCCATCCGGTTTGCCGGTGATATCCTCTTTATTCATGGTATTTATAAAGATATCGGATACTTGATATTCCTTGACTACGCGCTCATCTTGCTTATATATGATATGGTAGCCGAATTTCGTCTCAACTACATAAGATATTGTTCCGACTTCTTGTTCGAAAACAGTATCTTCAAAAGGCTTGACCATTTGACCGCGCCCGAACCAGCCCAGATCGCCGCCGGTCTCAGAAGCTCCCGGTTCATCTGAACGATCTCTGACCAATTGATCAAAATTATCAACAGTAGCTTCTTCTTTTATTTTTTTTATCTCTTCATAGGCCTCATCTTTTGAAAAGTCAGCATCACAACCCTCTGATTCTTGATGGCAGATCAACAAATGGCTGGCTTTGACTTCTTTTTTCTCTTCTTCGGTTATTTGATTGACGGCCGTTCTCTCATCCAATAATTTAGCTACCACCAATCCGTCGTTAGTTTGAACTATGTCGGTAAAACTATCCTTGTCCAGATCTTTTACCGCCCTGGACAAGATCGGATCGGTTGACTCTGTGATCCAGCGGCTGCCGTCTCTTTCCGACCTGTCATCATAATCTTCAGCCAAAGCTTCCATATTACCTCCGGAAAGAAGTTTTCCCAAAAGCTCTTCGGCCTTTTGGTCGGCCTCTGAATTGAATTTTTCAATACTAGCTTTTTCCTCTTCGGTCAGATCGCGTACTTCTCCTCCCGGCTCTTTAAATTCCAAAAGCGGAGTCTCGCCTATCATCTGTATGGCTTCGTTCACATCGCTGATCCCGGCCAATTCGGCGATTATCCTATACTCTCCTTGAGCGGATCTATTCACTTGAACCAAGGGTTCGCTCACTCCGAAAACATTAACCCTTCTTTCTATCACGTCCCTCACGCCTTCAACTGCCGAGGCTTCATTGCCGTTCGGCACTTGGCTGACGTCGGCCTTGTAAACCAAATGAGTCCCGCCCTGCAGATCAAGGCCTAAGCGAAAAGGTATTTCCTTTACCTTGGGCAAAACCAAAGTTCCTCCGGTCTTGGCTTCCAGCCATTTGCTACCCTTATTATAATAAGGTCCGGCATCGACCAGTGAGCCTATGATCACTAAAATAAAGATTACGATGAAGATCTGCCAAAGGCGCCCCCTGGGCGACGGTTTCAAGATCTTGGAAAAAATATTGTCTGCCATATATTTCAATTTGATTAAAAAATAAAAGGTATTCTCGTACCCCTGTTTATCACTAAATAGAATAGCTTAGTTTAAACTAAAATGCAAGTGTAAAAATCACTTGACATATTGAAAAATTTATTATAAAAATTAGTCAAAGTGCAAATTGTAAAGGGGGCAAAAAACATAAACAAAGGAGACTCCCATGGGAGATACGGTACGTTTGAAAATAGTCAAAGGTTCTTTAGAAATAGAGAATCTGACAGAAAAAGTAATATTCTTGGCCGGCAATGAAGACACCGGTTTCTTCCTCATCACCCATCAATATCATGATATCGATGATATCAAGGCCAATTTCACCCCTGGTCTCACTAAGGTCCGAATGGGCCCTCTTGGGAGCCTGGGTGAACATGGGATCGATAACATCAAAATCCTTGAGAACGGTTGGGAGATCAAAATGGGCGGAGCCTCCATCATCCGTCGCGGCTATAGATATTTCTTCAAAGATAACGAGGAAGGCGAAGAAAAAGAAATCCTCAACGAGGATATAAGAAGAACCATCAGTTGGGAGGAGGACTAGATGCAAAAATAAAAGCTTCGGTTGGATCATTGATTTGACCGAAGCTTATTCTTTTACTTGATAAAAACCGCTTTTTAAAATATACTATATCACATAGTACATATCGCATAACACGTAACGCGCAACGCGTAACTTTTTTGTCATCCTGAGCAATAGCGAAGGATCTGTTCGCATAAGGTATAACGCATAACGCGTAACTTTTTGTCATCCTGAGCGATAGCGAAGGATCTGTTCGCATAACGCATTTGGAGAGTTCGCCTAGAGGTCTATGGCACTTGCTTGGAGTGCAAGCGGGTTAATAGCCCACGAGGGTTCGAATCCCTCACTCTCCGCAAAAACAAAACATCCTGAAAGGATGGCTTTGGTTTTAAGGTGGTGAGGGTGAAGAACCCTCGCACTTGTTGTGGGGCTTGGCCCCTT
>WJLG01000086.1 GCA_014728685.1 Candidatus Falkowiibacteriota bacterium | reverse complement strand
GTTGTATCTGGCACCCAAGATGGGCGTGGCCGGATTGGCTTTTGCTTTTTCGATATCCAGCATAGTCAATTTCGTCCTCTTGTGGATAAGCTTGCATTTCAATTTAGGAGACCTGGATGAACCAAGAGTCATAGTATCGGTTATAAAATTCTCAGCCGCTGCTGTCGTTGCCGGCTTGGTAGTTCAAGGAATGGAAATAATCATCTTGCCTTTTATAGATATGGATAGATTTTGGGGGGTCTTGACCCAAGGCTTTGTCTCGGGGATCTTTGGATTGAGCACCTATTTCTTTATCTGTTATCTGATGGGGTCTGAAGAATTGGATGATTTTTGGCAGTCTTTCAAGAGAAAATTACCGAAAGTTCGGCCCAAAGACAAGGTTTCCAGTATAGATAATGACCGGTTGACCTAAATTGATAAAAAAGCTATTATATATTCTTACAAGTAAATGGTATTATAACTTAACCATTTGTTTTTTTATGAAAAATATCAGAAATTTTTGCATTATAGCCCATATTGATCATGGTAAATCGACTTTGTCCGACAGGATGCTCGAGATCACTAACACTATCGAGTCCAGAAAGATGAAGGAGCAAGTTCTTGACCGAATGGATATAGAAAGGGAAAGGGGAATAACCATCAAATTGCAGCCTGTAACCATGTCTTATAACGGCTATATTTTGAATTTGATCGATACTCCGGGGCATGTTGATTTTACTTATGAGGTTTCGCGCAGCCTGGCCGCGGTCGAAGCGGCTATTCTGCTAGTTGACGCCACTCAAGGTATCCAGGCTCAGACTCTAGCCAATCTTTATTTGGCGATCGAGCAGAATTTAGAGATCATTCCGGTGATCAATAAGATCGATCTTCCGGCAGCTGATGTGCCAAAGGTCAAGAATGAGATAGTTAAGCTTATAGGGTGTTCGGAAGATGAAATACTTTCTGTTTCTGCTAAGACTGGTGCAGGTGTTGCCGAACTTTTGGAAAAAGTGATCGAAAAGACTCCGGCCCCGAAAATAGATGATAATAAACCGCCTCGAGCTCTGATCTTCGATTCAAATTATGATGAATACAAAGGCGTGGTTGCTTACGTGCGCATGGTTGACGGTATTTTGAAGAAGAAAGATGACATCAAGCTTTTTTCAACCGGAGCGGAAAGCGATGTTTTGGATATCGGCGTTTTTAGCCCGGACTATAAGCCGACAGGCGAATTGTCCGCCGGCGAGGTTGGATATATAGTCACCGGCTTCAAAGAAGTGTCGGAGTGCCGGGTCGGCGATACCATCACCGCTAAGAAAGCGGTTTCCGAGATAGAGCCATTGAAAGGTTATGAGCAGATCAAGCCGATGGTCTTTGCCGGAATTTTTCCCAGGGAGGGCAATGATTATGATGACTTGCGGGACGCTATTGAAAGATTGAAATTGAACGATGCTTCTTTGTCTTTCGAGCCGGAAAGGTCGGAGGCCTTGGGACTCGGTTTTAGGTGCGGATTCCTTGGTCTGCTTCACTTGGAGATCTTTCAGGAAAGGCTTAGGCGAGAACATGGACTCGATCTGATCGTAACAGTGCCATCTGTCGCTTATAGGGTTCTCAAAAAGAGCGGAGAGGAGCTTGTGATCAGAACACCGCAGAAAATGCCAGATCCGACCGAAACAGAAAAGATAGAAGAGCCTTGGGTCAAATTGGACGTGATATTACCTCAGGAATATATCGGCAATGTAATGGAACTGGCCCAAAGCAAGCGAGCAGTTTATAAGAATACTGAATATTTGGACGAGTCTCGTGTTATCCTTCACTATGAGATACCAATGGCTTCGATATTGACCGATTTTTATGATAAGATAAAAAGCGTGTCCTCCGGTTATGCCTCGATAAATTATGAATATTTGGATTATCGGCAGGCGGATGTGGTCAAGATGGATATTTTGGTAGCTGAAGATCCGGTAGAAGCCCTGGCAACTATTGTTTACAGAGATGATGCTTTTCATCAAGGCAAGGAAGTAGTGAAGATCTTGAAAGAGAATCTGCCCAAGCAGATGTTCGTTTTGAAATTACAGGCCGCGGTCGGCGGTAAGATAATCGCCTCGGAAAGGATATCAGCTATGAGGAAAGATGTGACTGCTAAATTATACGGCGGAGATGTTAGCCGTAAAAGAAAGCTTTTGGAAAAGCAGAAGAAGGGAAAAAAGAAAATGATGGCTGCCGGCAAAGGGTCAGTCGAGATACCGCCGGAAACGTTCGTGAAGATACTTAAAAAATAACACGCTAATCTACACACGCTAATCTGCTAATGTTTTCTACTAATCTACTAATAATTTATTACTGTTTCTGCTAATCTACTAATCTGTACACGCTAATCTACTAATAATTTATAGGTTAGTGTGCGCGTTAGCATATGAAAAGAAAAACAATATTAAGGATATTTTGGACCATAGTTTCCATGATCATTATTTTCTCAATGATAATTTGGACGGTTGGTACAGCGTTCATCTAATACACGCTAATCTGCACACGCTAATCTGCTAATGTTGCTACTAATCTACTAATACTTCTGCTAATTTACTAATTTTGGTATGGATAAAATTTGGCAATTGACTCCTAAGATAAAAGAAAATATCATCAAAGATAATCCGGACTTTGATCCGGCTGTTCTTCAAATACTCAATAATAGGGGAATAAAAGATAAGAAGGAAATAGAATTTTTTTTAAAAGGCGATTTTGAAAATTTGATCGATCCTTTTTTGTTCAAAAACATGGAAAAGGCGGTCGATAAGATAATCGGCCACATCAAGAAAGGTTCGAAAATATGCGTTTTCGGCGATTATGATGCCGACGGCATTACATCCTCAGCTCTGCTTTATGACCTCTTAGCTCTTTTTAAGGCCGATGTTTTTGTCTATATCCCGGATAGGATCAAGGAAGGATACGGGCTTAACATCGAGGGCTTGAAAAATGTCATTAATGATGGAGCTGATCTTATTATCACTGTTGACGGCGGAATTAGGAACAAAGAAGCGGTCGAATATGCGAAAAAAGAAGGACGAGAGATAGTAATCACAGATCATCATCCGGCGCCTGAGAAAAAAGAAGATATGCCGGATTGCCTGATCATAAACCCTCAAGTAAAAGGCGAGAATTATCCAACCAAGACTTTGGCCGGGGTCGGTGTCGCCTTCAAACTGGCTCAGGCTTTGATAGAGAGATCGAAATTAAAAAAGGAGCAAAAGCATACGCTGACTAAAAGATTGCTTGACCTGGTCGCTATCGGTACTGTGGCCGATTGCATGGTGCTTTTGGGCGAGAATCGCATTCTGGTCAAAGAAGGCTTGGAGGTTTTGAATAATACCAGAAGATTGGGATTAAAAGAGCTGATAAAAGTTTCTTGTATCAATAATAAAGAATTGCAAGCTTGGAATATTGGTTTCCAAATAGCTCCGCGGCTGAATGCGTCCAGCCGAATCGCTTCCGGTGTAGCCGCTTTTGAGCTTTTGGTTTCGAAAGATGAGGACGAATGTAATTTGAGCGCCAAGGATCTGGATGAGAAGAATGCTTATAGGCAGAAGTTGACCGAAGAGGCTGTGGCCGAAGTGGAAGAACAGATCAAGGATCAGGCCGGCGAGAAGATATTTATCGGCATAGCCGACGAGAAAGATCCATGGAACGAAGGGATAGTGGGCTTGGTTGCCGGCAAGATCACGGAAAGATATTATAAACCTTGTATAATTATCACTAAAGGCGATGAAGAGTGGAAAGGGTCGGGCAGGAGCATAGATGAATTCAATCTGGCCAAAGCCTTGGAAGCCTGCAAGGATGTCTTGATAAAACAAGGCGGACATGCCAAGGCTTGCGGATTGTCGGTTGAGAAAGATAAATTGGCCGTATTCAGTGAAAAGATCAGGAAGATCGCCAAAAAGGAGCTTAAAGACGTTGAACTATTACCCAAGATCACTATAGATTGCGAGATTGGAGTGGATGAGGTCAAAAAACCTTTGGTGAACGCGATCAATAGATTGGCGCCTTTTGGGCAGGGGAATCCTGAGCCGAAGTTTTTGAGCAGAAATGTACAGATACGAGATATTATGAAAATGGGAGCAGAAGAGCAGCATATTAAGTTCAAACTAGGGAGGCTTTGGGCACTGGCCTTTGGCAAGGCTGATATTTGGTCCAAATATAAAATAGGCGATCTGGTAGATGTGGTTTATAATGTTGGCATCAATGAATTCAACGGCCGGAAAGAAGAGCAGTTGAAGGTTATAGATATAAAATTATCATCGCAATAGCTCCTCCTTGGTCCCCCCTTTTTTTAAAAGGGGGAGTTAGGGGGGGTATGAAAATATTTAACAAATTTGCGGATGAGAGTATATGCTTAAGTTCCCCTTTCTTTTGAAGGACTTTTTGATCCTATGTTCTCCCCCTTTTAAAGGGGGAGTTAGAGGGGGTTGAGGGTTAGATGATTATAACAATATTGATCAATATGAACACAAAACATTTAATAATTCATACTGACGGCGGAGCTCGCGGCAATCCCGGTCCGGCCGGGATCGGAGCGGTGCTCAAAAACACTTCAGGCGAGATAGTGGCGGAAGTATCTGAATATATCGGAGAAACCACCAATAATCAAGCCGAATACAAGGCGGTGATAGCCGCCATGGACAAGGCCAAGGAACTGGGCGCACAAGAACTTGATCTTTATTTGGATAGCGAATTGGTGGTCAAGCAATTGAACGGCGAGTACAAAGTAAAAAACAAGGACTTAGCGCCCTTGTTTGTAAAGATATATAATGCCGGATTAAGCTTTAAAAAGGTGGTCTATAGGCATATTCCCAGAGAAATGAACAAGGAAGCCGATAAGTTGGCGAATATGGCGATGGACAGGGGAAGATAGAAAAAAAAGAGAAGATAAAATTTGCAATAGCTAAAATAGTGTACTTAAGAGTATGATATTTTTAATTATTATAGACACTGAAATGCCAGGCGGTAATTTCTGATATTTCAAGACAGGTGACAGTTACTGTTTTTGCAGGGTTGCCGTTGGTATATTTGATCTCAACATTTTTATATGAATTGCAACACCCGGAAATTTTACATTCATAAACCGGTCTTAGCCCTTTTGATGTGAGCACATGAAATACTTTTGCAACTTCTTCAGGATTTGTTGATCTATTGTCCAAATTAACATCTACACAGGCCCCGATATAGTGGCATTCACTTTGATGTCTTACAGTTGGTGGCCAAGCTTCTGTAACAGCTATATTTTCAATAGTCATAGCTTTTTCAGCCAATGTTTCACTGTTTATTTTTTTAATCGAGGAATCAGCATCAAGCAATTTGCTGACCAGGCTTGATTCAGCTTGGTCGCCATTTCTGGTTATAATCGGATTTAGAGATTTGCAATCTTTACAAGGAAGACAAGCGTCGGGCAGTAAGTCTTCCGGACAACCTGGAGTATTCGTGACGCAACAACATTCATAAGTTAGAGTATCTTCCTTTTTTTCCGGTTTTTCTTTTGTACATTCAGTTCGAGTCGTGTTAGCCCAGCCTTTACCTAATTGATCATCACACATATTTGATTCCCCGTTTTTTATTTCTTCCCAGTGGCATATAATTTTTTTCTCTGGTGAACTTATTGTTTTCACTGCTGGTATACTCTTAGGCTGAAAAGCGACCAAATTGGGATTTACCTGTGAAAGTATCACATACGACCCTACAACCAGCACCAGGCCGGTTATCGAGGCGCCTATCCAGGCTTTGGCTTCGGAAACGCGCGTGGAATCGCCGGCTGTTACCCAGATGACTCCGCCCCACATCAAAACAACGGCAGCTAAGATGCCGACAGCACCGGTAGCGTATTTGTAGATCGCTTGGATGTATTTGGCGATCGGTTCGGTGGTTTGATTGAATTTAGCTACTGCGTATTCATCTCCGATCGGCACATTAAGATCGATCTCTCCTTGGGCATGCACATATTCCGGCGATGAAGCCAGTGAAAAAGAGCTTATGGTCTGCACTACGGCTATGACAATGAAGCCAAACATCAGGATCTTGGGTATCAGCTCGCTATTGAAATTATTTTTCTTGTTTTTCTTCTTCCTTTTTTTTCTAGGCATATTGATATTATTAAATTGCTATATTGCTAAATTGCCGAAAAGCGATTTAACAATATGACAATATAACAATTATTTTTTCAATTCATATTTTTTGATGTTCTCATCAGCTAATTTTTGTATGTATTCGATCTGTTTTTTTCCGCGAGCGGTTTTGAATAGGTGTTTGAATCGTCCCTGCAGTTTTAGGTATTCCTCAACTTTGACCTTTTTGTCGATCTTTGATGAGTTCACCAGTTTGCCGTCTATGTATTCAAGCAGGGGATAAAGTCCGGTTTCCACTCCCAGCTTGCCCAATTTCATGGCATCCGAGGGCTTTACCTTCCAGCCGGGGATGCAAGGCGTCATTATCTGAATATAAGCCGGGCCTTTGATTTCTAAGGCTTTTTTGACCTTGGCGGTGATATCCATGGGATAACCGGCCGTGGATTGGGCTACGTAAGGCAGGCCGTGCGCCAAGGCGATCGATATCATGTCTTTTTTATTTTGATGAGAGCCGATGGCGTCTATATTCTTTCCTGTGCCGGCCGGAGTAGTGGTGGTAGAAGCGGCCCAAGGAGTGGCGCCGGAAGCCTGTACGCCGGTATTTGAATAAGCTTCGGTATCGTAGCAGATATACAATATATCTTCTCCTCTCTCCCACATTCCGGAGATCAGCCCGAATCCGATATCAAAAGTTCCGCCGTCTCCGCCTTGAGCGATGACCTTGATGTTTTTTGCCCGCCCTTCACCATGCTTTCCTTTGTAATTCAAAGCCGCTTTGATACCGGAGGCAATAGCGGATGCATTTTCGAACAACGAGTGTATCCACGGCATTTTCCAAGCCGATTGAGGATAGGGGGTAGTGGTAACCTCCAAACAACCGGTGGCATTGGCGACTATGACGTTGTTGCCCATACCTTCGGTGGCAGCCTTGGCAGATATCATCTGTCCGCAGCCGGCGCAGGCGCGATGGCCGGGAGAGATCAAAACCTTGTCTTTATTTTTTTTATTTTTCATAATAGTATATTGGGGCTTAATTAATTGGTTGCTTGGTCTTTGGCAACTAATTAATTAATCAACTAGTTAACTAATTAACCGAACCGACAAACTTAACTTCATCATCTTCTTTTTCAATATCTCTGGCTATTTTTTTGATCATACTCTTGGTGATATCTCGTCCGCCAAGTCCGGCAATGAAGCTCTGGACCTTGGCTTTGGTTTTTCCATATAAAGCGGTTTTGATATCCATAGCCAAAGGACCTTCAGCGCCCAGGCTGATCGCCTTTTCGATAACAGCGATATTTTGCGGTTTTACTTGTTCGATGATGTCCAAAACGTGCTGTTCCGGGAATGGCCTCATGACCTTAAGTTTAAGGACGCCGACATTGTTCGATCTTTCAAAGGCTTCTTTTATGGTTCCGGCCACAGAACCCAAGGCTATTATGATGGTTTTGGCTTTTTTCGGGCCGTGGTATTCCAACAGGCCGTTATCCATCAATTGTTTTGAAGTACTAAAAGGAGCGGAATCGCTGATGATCTCCCTGTAGGCTTGGTATTCGCCGATAATGACCTTGAGAGCATCGACCATATCGTCATGCAAGGCTTGTCTGATCTCCATATAATGCGCAGGGGTGGCAAAGGCTCCCATGGTTTTTGGGTTAGCCGGGTCAAGATACCCGTTTTTCTTGGGTTTATAATCAGGTAAGAATTTCTTTATATCCGCCTCGCTCGGGATCCGAACGCTTTCATAGGAGTGGGTTAGTACAAAGCCGTCGATATTCACCATGGCCGGCAGGCCCAGCTGTTCGGCCACTTTATAGGCGATAATATGCTGTTCGACCGCTTCTTGATGATTTTCCGCATAGAATTGGATCCAGCCGGCATCGCGCATCGTGACCGAGTCTTGGTGGTCGTTCCAGATAGTGATCGGGGCGGAAACGCCGCGATTGGCGCAAGTCAAGACGACCGGCAGGCGCATTCCGGCTATATTGTACAAAACTTCCGTCATCAAGAGCAGACCCTGAGAACTGGTGGCTGTATAAACGCGCACTCCGGTGGCCGAAGCACCTTCCACTATCGAAGCGGCAGCGAATTCCGATTCGGCGCGGACGTATTCATAATCGACTTCGCCGTCGGCTTTGAATTGCGATAGATCTTCGACAATATGGGTTTGCGGAGTGATAGGATAGGCGGAGATCACACCCGGCCTGATTTTTTTGATGGTTAGAGCGATCGCCCGCGAACCTTCAAGGATTTGATTATTAGTATTGGTCATAATATATCAGAATGTCATTCCCGCGAAAGCGGGAATCCAGTAAGGCCTGGATACCCGATCAAGTCGGGGATGATAAAGTAAATTATTTGTCATTTTTCCTCTCTTTCCATCTTGATGGCTTTGACCGGACACTCTTCAGCGCACAGTCCGCAGCCTTTGCAAAAATTCATATCGGTTTTTGGCCTTAAGCCCTTATGTCTTTTATCCTTTTTCATTTCAATGGCGTCCTCAGGGCAGACTCTTTCGCAGGTTCCGCAGCCAATGCAGACGTTTTTGTCGGTTTTAGGGATGAATGTCCGCCAGCCACCGGTTTTATTGGCTTTGGCAGATCCCGGTTTGGATGTTAGATCTATGGTCATATTTAACATAACGCATAACGCATAACGCGCAACGTATATTTATTAATTAACTATTGTGGGCGGTTTCAACTGCTTGGATATTTTTCTCTACTATTGCTTCGCCTTTTTCCTGGAATTTTTCCGCTATGGCCTCTTTAAGGCTTTCTAAAGTTATGAAAGGTACGGCCTTAGCCAAAGCTCCGAGGATGGTGGTGTTGGCCAAGTTTTTGCCGAATATATCAAGGGCTATCTTGGTGGCGTCAACCGCGGTGATATTCCTTAAAGGGAGTTTTTTCTCATCCGGACCAAAAGTGACCCCAAGCTCCTTGGCTTTTTTTGTGGTATTGACTATTACCTGAGTCTTTTTGTCGCAATCGGAAAAAAGATCTACTGTTCCAATAAGGGTGGAATCGAGTATTATCAAGATGTCGGGATTGCTGACCTGCTCTCTGGTGCGGATGAATTTTTTATCGACCCTGGCAAAGGCTTGCACCGGAGCCCCGGTCCTTTCTACGCCAAAGGATGGGAAAGCTTGAGCTTCATAGCCGTTCTTAAAAGCGGCTATTGCCACCAGTTCGGCGGCTGTCACTACTCCTTGTCCTCCGCGTCCGTGAAGTCTTATTTGTTTCATAGATTGGAATTTAGGGATCAGAGCCGACATCCGAAGCCAAGACTCCTACCTCCTTTGAATTATTGATTTTTGATCGAAGCGTCGTTTATAAATTCTTTGACCAATTGCAAAAGGATCTCTTCCGGCAGATCTCCCGGTATCAGATAACCGTTCATGAATAAGGTTGGTGTGGCTTGTACTCTCAGGCTTTCGGCTTCTTTGGCATCAGCTTTTATGTTTTCTAGATATTTTTCATCAGCCAGGCACCCATTGAATCTTTTACTGTCCAGCCCCAGGGATTCGGCTACGGTCGGCAAGTTTTCCGGACCGATCGCTCCTTGCTTTTCAAAAAGTTCATCATGCATCAACCAGAAATACATATTGGCCTGTTCACCGGCACAGCGTCCGGCCAAAGCGAAATCAATACCTTCTTCATTGATCACCGGATAGTCTTTATAGATGATCTTGACGTCCTCTGGGTATTTCAGGGCTATGTCCCTAAGTTTGCCGGCCATATTCCGGCAATAAGGACAAGTGAAATCAGAGAATTTTACTATGGTCACTTTGGGATCTTCGGCTCCAAAGTAGTGGTTGCCGACAGTCGATACTGCCTGTGGTCTATTCTTTTTGAGTTGTTCAACCAGGCCTAAGGATGCCAATTCTTCATTTCGAGAGATCAAGCCGCGATAGTAGTTCACCTGGGAGACAAAGATCATTCCGATCGATATTATTATCAATATTAAAAGAATTCCCAAGGCTATCAGCCAGATTCTTTTTTTGGATCCTTGCGCAAAACGATCCGCTCCTGTTTTTTTTGAAGAGGTTTTTTTCATTGAAATATCCGTTGATATGAAATATAATATAATTATAACATTTTTTGTTTTTTTCACCAAGCTATTTTATGAAAAAAAATGATAAAGAATTAGAAAGATTGGAGAAGAAAGCTGTTGGCAAGAGCGAGAAAAGAAAAAAGAAAAGAAAACCGAAGATGAAGGTGTCGGGGACAGCGGTCAAAGACATCCTTCGGCTGAAGGCCGGCAAATAAACTTTTTATTGTTTGCTGATCGCCGCATCTATTATTATGAAAATATTATCTTGGAACGTGAATGGTATTCGCGCCGCTATAAGAAAAGGTTTTTTGGATTTTTTGAAAAAAGAGGATCCGGATATTTTGGCTTTGCAGGAAATAAAGATATCCGATATTTCTCGCGCTGAGGAGAATTTTGACTTTTCCGGCTACCGGGAATTTTGGAATAGCGCCCGGCGCCCGGGCTATAGCGGGACAGCCATCCTGGTCAAGGACGGTTTGAAGGTTTTGGGCGAGGTCAAGTTTCCAAATGATGATGAAGGTCGAGTTCAGATACTGGAATTTAAGAATTTTTATTTTACCAATGTTTATTTCCCCAATGCTAACCACGAGCTTTCCCGTCTTGAATTCAAGCTCAAGTTCAATGATCGGCTTTTGCGGTTCTTGAAGAAGCTGGATAAGAAGAAGCCTCTGATAATATGCGGTGATTACAATGTGGCGCACGAAGAGATAGACTTGGCCAGACCCAGAGAGAATGTAGGCAATCCCGGCTTCACTAATGAAGAAAGAGCTTGGATGGACAAATTCTTGCAAGCCGGTTTTGTGGATGTTTTTAGGAAAATGCATCCTCAAAAGGTTCAGTATTCCTGGTGGTCGTTCAGAGCAGGCGCTCGAGCTCGCAATGTGGGCTGGCGGATTGACTATTTTTGCACATCTGCTAATATTAGCAATAAGATAAAAAGCTCTTTCATATTGGATCATCAAACCGGTTCGGACCACGCTCCGGTCGGTATAGAAATATAAAGTACTAAGAGAATTTTTAAAAGGAGTTTTAGGATGATAAAACCGATCATTAGGAGAAAAAATCCCCCTTTCGAGATCAAAGATTCTAAAAGAAGGGAAAACTTAAATAAAATTTTAAGAGATTGCAGGTATAAAAAAATTATTCCAAGCGATGTTAAAACTTTTTTCATAAGAACAGCTGAAAAAAATAAAGATGATTTTCTGTGGTCGGAAGCCAGTGAAACAGAGAAAGACCTTTATTTAAGAACAGGAGATACCAGTTTTGCCGATAACCCGGAAATAACAGAAGGAGAATAAGATGGATGATCAGACTTTTTCTTTATTGGCCTTTTCTTTGATCGTGGCCCTTGCCGGGATTTACAGCGCCATTCCCGGCACGATCGAAAGGATCATCGATTTTTTTAAAGAAGACGGACATCAGAACCAAGGAGATGAACATATTGATGATTCAGTTCCTTAAGATAGAGCGGAAGCACATCCGCTCTTTTTAATAAAAATTTATTTTACAAATAATAATTATTATACTATAGTTTTTTAAGAAATTATATTAGATAAAAGTTTTCAAAAATTTATTTTTAAATCGATTCTATGAAATTGAAAAACATCTATCTG
>WJLG01000085.1 GCA_014728685.1 Candidatus Falkowiibacteriota bacterium | reverse complement strand
GCGTTATGCGTTATGCGTTATGCGTTATGCGTTATGCGTTATGATCATTTAACACACCTAAAGCCGACGCCGACGCCGGCAAATGACGGCGGGGCCACAATATACACAGAATAAATGCCGGCCTCTTCTTTATTGTTCCAATATCCACCCCTAGCCACTCCTCTGGTGCCGTTCTTTTTTATCCAGAAAAAATCCTCATTATAATTAGAGTCGGCTTGCCCCGGAGCGGTTTCAGTAGGCATAGCCTGGGCGGAAAACCCCTTGACATAACCGCTGTCCGGCATCTCTATGCCTTTATATTCCCCATCAACAGCATTGCCTTCGGTCCACTCCCAAACATTGCCGATCATATCATAAACACCGAAAGATGATCGGCAATTATCAGCTGAACCGCAAGCTCCCGGTTGTTGATCCCAATTATTATCAACTTGGCAATCTGTCTCTTCCCAAGGTCCGGTGTCCGGTGTTCCCAAAGCGGCTTGCAGCCATTCTTCATTGGCCGGCAAGCGCTTACCGGCTTTGGCACAAGCTACCTTGGCCTGATCCTGGGATATATTCCTCCAAGGTGCAGCCCCTTCTTTGGCTACCGGCTCGCAATCACCCTTCTCTAAATTGGCGCGAGTCTGATCCTGATTCTGCGGATCTCCATATTCGCAGCCGGCCCCGGCAGAGGCTTCATATTTATCGATGCAAAAACCGCCGGCACTGGTAGGTATGTAGATCATATCAGATGGACAAATACTTTCCTCAACCTTTAAACTGCTGAATATCTTATCACTGGCTTTAATGCCGACCGTGGTCAAAACCACTGCCAAAACAATGATGATCAAGGTTATCATCAACCCCTTCTTCTTTTTTGGTTTCTCAGGTTCCGGCCCTTTCTGAAATATAGGTTGACCGGCATATCTCTGCCTGAGATTTAAGACTTCACTCATTGTTGTGGATTTTTATTTTCTTCTATTTCTTAGATCGACTATCTTCCTTTCCTTTTTTTCTTGTTTCCTGGCCGGAGGTTGCGCCCAGTTTTTGGTCTGCATTTCGATCTGCTTTTGCACGCTTTGTACCGACCTCTTAATGTAGGCTTTTATTATCACTATCAAAATGATCACAAATACTGCCAAAGAAGACAAGATGATGCTTAATAACTTAACATCCACCACCCAGAAGAATTTTTCTTGATAATCAGACTGTTTGGCTTGTTCACCGAAAGTCACGGATAAGACGGCTCGATATCTGTTTATCAAAACAAGCTCATCACCGATAGACCAGTCAAGCGACCAAGACCTTTCAGATTCAGGCAGAATATTGCCATAATCCGTTTTCTCGTTCATAGCCAGCTTGGCCTTCTCTTTGCCGAACATATCAATTATCTTTATCTCGCCTACGGGCTTCAAATGGACATTACCGGTATTTTGAAATCTGACATCAAAGGCAATACTCTCATCAGTTCCGTAATATATATGTTTATCGGTCGTAAATTCTCTGATATAGCCTTTTTCCAGGATCTCCCCCTTGATGCTCACAAATAATAACGATGATACCACCTGCGAAACACCGATCATCGCCCCTTCGCTTTTTTCTTTTGACGGTGATGTGCCTATCAAGATCCCGGCATAATGGCCTCCGGGCGAAGCATCCTTGGGTACTTCCAAGATGTAAGGAACATTCTTGCTGCCATAAGGAGGGATGATGAATTCTTTCTGCGGCAAAGTGATCCATTCCTTCAAAGTATAATTTCCACCGACATCATCCTCGTCAGCGAATTCCACCTTACCATTATCGGCGCTTTTGAAATTCACGGCTGTTGCGTGAACAATCAAGGTACGATCGTTATTATTTATCACTTTGATGCCCGAAGTTATCATTTCCCCAGGCTCCATATTCATTTTTATCAAAGGCGGGGTGATGGTGAAGGCTGAGGAATCTTCTGCCTGGCAAATATCAGCAAAAAAAAGCCCGAAAGACAGCATCATGATTGTTATTATGGCTTTTTTCATGGCTTTTATCATAGAACTCCCTCGATCTCCCGGGAGCTGGCATCTATTATTTTGATCTTAAATTTATTACATATTTATCTCCGGGGGTTTTGTTTTTGTTTTTATTATCTTTTTGCGGAATATTTTTCACACTCCGCTGCCTATCAGAAGTTATTTCTAAAACTCTCGGTGTTCTTTCATTTTCAATCGGCCTGCTTTCCATTTCAACCGGAGCCGATTCATCAGCGGCCATGCTCCTCTTTAAAAGTAAATATGTCAAAAGGGAAACCGACATGATAACAAAAATTATCAAGATCACCAAGAACAGGAGGGGCATCAGAACAAAAGTATCGACATCTTGAAGATCTTTTTTATCCTGGCCGTAATACATCATCAATTTGGCCTTGAAGCGGCCAATGCTTTTTTGACTTTCCCAATAAGTCTTAAATTCGGTTTTCTTTCCGGCTGGTACTGTCTTTCTGGTTTCCGAAACCTTTATTGAATCGATTAGTTTCCCGCTTTTATTGTATATTACTATCTCGCCCTCGGGAATAATGTCCTTGTTGCCTATATTATTGATAACGGTTTTGAATTCTACCGGTACCTTGGTTATCACTCCGCCTTTGGTGCCGAATTCCGAAACTTCAGCCAGCTCGACCTCATTCTTCTTGATCTTTATATTGATCATCACCTTGGATTCATTTTTAGTTTTGGCCGCATCTTCAGCCATGAGACGGTTGGATCCTCGAGCAAAAGTGATGACCGCGTGATAAGTCCCCGGAATCGCCTGATTGGGTATGTTTATTTTCAAAGGGATAACCCTTTCTTCCCCTCCGGACAGCTCTATCACTCCCCGAGTTATTTGCGTCCATCTGGTGATCGAAGAGGCTTGATCAAGCTCGGAAGGATCATCGTACGAAACCTCGCCGCTTTCACTAATGTCAGACACTATCACATAAAGATCCCTTCTTTCTTCTGCATTATTCTTGATCTTGATATCGTATTCCAAAAGATCCCGGGGATCGGCCTCTTCGTCGATCAATGCCGGCTCCACGCTTATCTCCTCGCTTCCCTCTGCTTCACAGCATCCTAAAAATGAAGAAGATATCAAAAATAGAAAAATTAAACCGATTTTCAAAAATCGCATCATATTTCTAAAACTAAACAAAGATGAAATAGACTATGGCCAACACCACGGAAACAATAGCTAATACCGCCAAGAAAGTTATCAAATAATTCTTTACCGGGGACTGGCTCTTTTTTACAGAATATCCCTCGTTGACTCCCATTTGTTTCATAGCCCTGGCAACGGCTTTCTGCTTGTATGTCTTTAAGAACCAAATGAAAAAACCTACAATGGCCAGTACAGCCAAGGAAGAAAAGAGAACTGTCTTCATTGGGAATATCCAAAAATATATTTTTGACGTCAAGCTTTTCTTTCCATTGCCTCCTCGGCTAGGGGAAGTTCCGTAACTCAAAGCCAAAGAAGCCTCATATTTTCCAAATCCCATCTCTCCCCGCCAAGAACTGTCAAAAAGCCTAACGCTTTCAGGTAAAATATTGGATTCTTTATCATTGACCGGAATAGTGGCGATCTCTTTGCCGAACATGTTCTTTATTTGAATGACACCTCTGGGCCTTACATGAGTATTACCCAAATTCTCCACCCTGGTCTTGAACTTGACATCAAAAGGCGTAGCATAAACACCTTTATCTTTGGTGAATTCTTTGATCATCGCCTTCTCAACCACGTCTCCAG
>WJLG01000084.1 GCA_014728685.1 Candidatus Falkowiibacteriota bacterium | reverse complement strand
GTTCTAAACAAAAAGATAGCCCGGGTTGAGATATCGGACAAGAAAATGATCAAGCCCGACACAAAGACTTTTACCAAAGCGCTTTTAGGTAAAAGTTTTTTTGGCATTGACAGAATAGGCAAGCTTTTGATATTCAAGCTATCTGACAAGAAAAATTTCCTGCTCATACATCTTAAAATGACGGGCCAATTGGTATATATGGGGGAGGGGGAAGTGATCGCTGGCGGGCATGCTCTCAGATCCGGGACGATGCTGGAAAAGATAGGGGGTAAACTGCCCAACAAGTACACCAGGCTGACTATCGGTCTTGGAAAGAATGAGGCCTTGTATTTCAATGATCTTAGGAAGTTCGGTTATGCAAAAATAGTAGAAAAGGAAGCGCTTTGCGACATTAAAAAAGCTTTTGGCATAGAACCTAGAACCAAGAATTTCACGGCCGCTAACTTGAAAAAGGCTATTAGCGGGAAGAAAAAGGGGATCAAGGCCACACTTTTGGACCAGAAGACCATTTCAGGCCTTGGTAATATATATGTAGATGAAGCTTTGTTTAGAAGCGGTATAGATCCGCGAAGAAAGTCTGATAAGATAAGTGATAAGGAAATAGAGAAGCTACATAAGAGTATAGAGGAGCTTATCAAGAAAGCTGTTAAATATAGAGGTACTACTTTTTCTGATTATTCTGATTCAAGAGGAAATAAAGGTAATTTTAGCCAATTTTTACAGGTTTATGGCCGAACAGGGGAGAAATGTACGGCCTGCGGGACTCGAATAAAAAAGATACGTGAAGCCGGAAGAGGAACCCATTTTTGTCCGAAATGCCAGAAATAGTATTTATGAGTTGACAGTTTTTATTTTATGTGATATATTAAAAGCATTATTCAAACGTTCATTCCAAGGAGGTCAAAGTGATGTGTCGATCCAGGCTCACGATCTGGCATTTTGCCGGCACATAGAATAGATCTTGTTAAACCCCCGACCGCGTCTCGGGGGTCTTTTTTTAGGTTGACTTTTATAGCTTTTTATTATAATATACAAACATCAGCACGATTTCGTGCTATTCTTTTACTTTGAACTTAAATTTACAATATGTCACAGGACAACATGATCAAGATGGAGTGTACTGAGTGCAAATCCCTGAATTATCATTCAAGAAAAAATAAAAAGACCTTGAAGGATAGATTGGAACTTAAGAAGTTTTGCAAAACTTGCAAAAAACATACTCCACACAAAGAAACTAAATAGGCAAACTATTTAGTTTTTTTGTTGCCGAAATTCTTTTCTTAAAACTCAGGCAATGCTATAATATCAATATGAAGAGATCAAAAATTATTTTAATGATTTTATTTTTAAGCTTGACGCTTTCCGGATGTTCCTTTTCCGAAAAGATGGGCGGTTTGAAATGGCTTGATGAAAAGGCTGGGCAATTTTTTGAAGAAAGTGAACGCGAATCTGCTCTTGATTTTATCGAACGCGGAGATAAGCCTTCTGAGATCAAGGAGCAAGATGATCCAGACGAAAAAACAGGGGCTAACGATCTGACCCAAAAACAAAAAGAAGAAATAGACGCTTGGCTTGAGAGAAAAGGCTTCAACCGCTACGGTGATGCCAAGAACGCGGTCTATACCGGCGGCACTCCGCTTTTCAATGAAGAGACCGGGGAGATGATCGACCGCTATGATTATATTTTAAATAAATATCCGG
Source organism: Candidatus Falkowiibacteriota bacterium (assembly GCA_014728685.1). Lineage (GTDB taxonomy): Bacteria > Patescibacteriota > Patescibacteriia > Patescibacteriales > WJLG01 > WJLG01. The sequence goes on along the minus strand of WJLG01000084.1, from coordinate 844 downwards.
ACATCCTGGAAAGGATAAAGGAGGAATAATATGACATTGAACAATAAACCATTCATATTCAGAGCATTTTTCATTGCTCTGATAATAGGCGTTTTAGTCGCCTGCTATTTTGTCTTCAAGCCTTTTTTGGTCGAGATCTTGATCGCTACTATTTTGGTCACTATTTTTTACAAGCCTTATGAATGGCTTACGAAAAAATTGTGGAACAAGAGGGCTTTGGCCGCTTTTGTGATGTGCTTGTTGGTTGTTTTGATCATTATCATACCTTTGACCAACCTTATAATCTACGGAGCCCAGAGATCTGTCACAGCTTATTATGATATGGTCGAGTTCTTAAGGGAATCTGATGTTTCGCGCTTGCTTGAGAAGAATTTTTTGTTCGAAAAAGCCAATTTAGTAGGAATTAGCGGTGAAAAAGTTGAAGATCTGATAGCCGACATAGCTAGGAAGGCCAGCGATTGGCTGGTGGGTGGAGCAACCAGCTTAGTGAAAGGCACGACCAGCTTTTTGATATCTTTGGTCTTGATAATCTTTACCATGTTCTTTTTCTTTATGGACGGCAAAAAGATGTTGGAAAGATTGATGTATTGGACGCCTTTACCGAACAAATATGATCGAGAGATATTCAAAAAGTTCAAAGATGTGAGCTATTCGACCTTTATGTCGACTTTTGCCGTGGCTATTGCTCAAGGCGTTCTGGGTGCTGCCGGATTCATAATCGTCGGTCTGCCCGCCTTTTTTGTCGGGATCGCTATCGCTTTTCTGTCGATCTTGCCTTATGTAGGTTCGGTATTGGTGACAGTGCCGGCCGGTATTTATCTTTTGTTCATGGGCAATATCTGGC
>WJLG01000083.1 GCA_014728685.1 Candidatus Falkowiibacteriota bacterium | reverse complement strand
TATAGAATGGCAGGATAAAAAAGAAAAGCCCCAGACAACAAGGTTGTTCTAGGGTTTCTTCGATGATATTCGCCTTTGGATTCTTATACCATGTTGGAAACCCCGGGAGTAGCGTAGCGGATCCCGGGGAGGAGGTCATTTTTTAATATTTCTACTTCCGCCTATCCGTGCTATAATGTAGATATGCAAAAAACTGAAGAATTCAACATCAAAAAAGCGCTAACGACCGGCTGGAATCTAATGGTCGAAAGATTTTTTGTTTTCTTTCTGGCTCTTTTTATCATAGCAGCCTTTGCTTCTTCTTCCGACTATCTCTTAAGGTTTTTTAAGGATGCCGAGGTCTTTAATCTGCTTTTGCGGGTCATCTTCTATGCTGTAAGTGTTCTCCTGACACTGGGATTTATAAAGATAAATCTACTGGTCATAAATAAGAAAAAACCTCATATAAACGAACTTTTTTCTTGCTATGATAGGATCCTCCAACAGATAATAGCCGATGTCATATCGCTGGTTATCATCCTTATCGGATTCGTATTCCTGATAATTCCCGGCATCTACTTGGCTGTTCGATTGCAATTCACTTCCTTTTTCATCGTTGACAAGAACATGAAAGCCATCGATGCCTTAAAAGCCAGTTTCAAGATCACTAAGGGCCGGGCTTTAAGACTATTCTTTTTTGACCTGTTGCTGGGATTGATAAATGTATTGGGATTTTTTACTTTTGCGGTCGGACTCTTCTTTTCAATACCAACCACATCAGCAGCTATGACTTTGGTCTATCGAGAACTAAGTACTAAGAAATAATATGACTTCAAGGAGGAGGGCTAAAAAAGAAAGATCCGGACAAGAATCAAAGCCTTTTGGATTTTTACTGATACTTTTCACTGAAATTCTGATCATCTCCTTGATCTTGGCTATTTTCTGTTTTTGGTGGTACAAATGGCGTCCAGCCAAGATAATCAGCCATTGTTCAGTACTATCACAGCAAAAAGCCACGGAAAAAAATGAAGAAGACGGTGGGCCGACCGGCAAATACAAAGCCTCTGACCGGAATCAATATTATAGATGGTGCTTGCAAGAAAACGGCTTGGAAAAATAAATTCTTGTGATTTGCGGCTATTAGATAAATTTGATAAAATATTTATAGTAAGGGGGCTCGTGGAAAATCCATGTCCCCTATTTTTAACTCACCATAATACCCCCTGTTATGGACTACAAAGATAACCCGAGAACAAAAAGACTTTCTTGGGATGAAATGTTCATGAACTTAGCCGTAATGGCCTCCAAGAGAACGGCCTGCAAATTCCATGAGACCGGCTGTGTTTTTGTTGATAAGAATAAAAGGATAGTATCCATGGGCTACAATGGCCCAACCGAGGGCGACTATCACTGCATTGAAGATGGCTGCGCCAAAGTTGACGGCGACCCGAAAACCGGCAAGCTGAAAAGATGCCGCGGAGCTCATGCCGAGATCAATGGCATTATCAATTGCCAAGATACCACGCGTTTGCGCGGAGCCACGATCTACACTGCCCTCTTTCCTTGCTATGACTGCATGAAAGCCTTGAACAATGTCGGCGTCAAAGAGATCGTGTACAAAGATACTTACGAACGCATAAAGACCGGAGGCGAGGGCAAGGAAGAAGAAAACGAGGCTGTAGAACTGGCGGAAAAACGCGGTATCACGATTAGAAAATATGACGGTCCAAGTTATTGCAATCTGGACTGCTCTAAGTAAAACTCATGATCCTAGGAATCAAAAAATTACATGAACTGGTCAATAATATAGCCTTGGTAGAAGGCTTGTGTGATCGCGAGCTAAACTCTCCGGAAGGAGCCGGTTTTGATCTGCGACTCGGGACCGTCTATGAGCTTGATGGCGAAGGTTTTTTGGGAGTGACCGAAAGAGAAACCCCCAAAAGCACGGCTGTGGCCGAATATGACGCCGGCGGATCCGAGGATGAGAATTTTTTTGTATTCAAGCCCGGAAAATACTATTTGATAAAAACCGTTGAAAAAGTGAATCTGCCTACTGCTCTATCCGGCGTGATCTTTCCCAGGACTACCATGTTTCGCTCCGGATTAGCTCTCTTCAACGGCATAGTCCAGCCGGGATATAGCGGTGAGTTGACCTTTGGCATCTGCAATCTGGGCGGATCGAATATCAAAGTATCCATGGGAGCCCGCATCGTACATATCACCTTTCACGAAGTGCTGGGAGAAGGAAATCAGTATCAAGGCCAATGGCAAGGCGGCCGTGTTTCAACAGAAGAAAAGGAGACACAAATATAAAAAATTAAAAATGAAAAGATCAAAATGTAAAATGAGTAATTTTAAATTTTGATATTTACATTTTGCATTATTATGCATGCTGAATACCAATACTTAGATCTATTAAAGGAGCTTTTGGATAAAGGAGTTGAGCAAACCGATGCCGGGACAGGCGTAAAGACCTATTCCCTGTTCGGCCGCCAGATGCGTTTTGATCTGTCTCAAGACTTTCCTCTGCTTACTACCAAAAAAGTATACTGGAAAGGTGTTCTTTATGAATTGGCATGGTTTCTTGGCGGAATGACCAACATCAAATACTTGGTAGATAACAAAGTCCACATCTGGGATGATTACCCATACAGAATTTATCGGGAAAAGATGCTGGACGGCAAGCTGCCGGAGCTTAGCAAAGATGAATTCATTGAAAAGATAGCCAGCGATGATAGTTTTGCCAAAGAACACGGAGAGCTTCCCAAAGTCTATGGTGAAATGTGGCGAAAATGGCCGACAAAGACAGACAGAACCGTAGATCAGGTCCAATGGATAGTCGATACCTTAAGAAGGGACAAAAGCGCCCATAATTGCATAGTTAATTCTTGGAACCCTGAATATTTATATGAAATGGCCTTGCCGGAAGAGGCTTGCCGCTTCCCTATTTGCCATAATATGTATCAGGTAAGCGCCAACGGCGGAAAACTTTCACTGCAGCTTTATCAAAGATCAGCCGATATATTCCTGGGTGTGCCTTTCAATATCGCCAGCTATGCCCTGCTCACTATTATATTGGCGCAAGTCACCGGCCTAAAGCCGGGTGAATTCATCCATACCTTTGGCGATGTTCACTATTACGGCGATCATGTGGATGCGATCAAAGAACAGCTCAAACGAGAGCCCAAGGCCTTCCCGACAGTAAAGCTTGATCCAGGTGTTAAGGAAATAGATGATTTCAAACCCGAGCACGTCACCCTGGAAAATTACGAATCGGAAAAAACGATCAAGGCCTCTCTCTCCCCCACGGGCGGACTGGTTGATAAAAAATGGAAAGATTTTGTGCAGAAAAATAAAAATACTTAAATAAATACGCCTGCTTTGCCAATTGGCGAAAATGGCGGATAAAGGAGGAAATATATGAAATTTTTCATAACATTCATGCTGGTACTGCTCATGATGGTGATTACCGGACTGGCTATGTTCGTACTGCATACCGATCAAGAAGAAAAGATATCCGACATCATCAAAAAAGTGGCTGATCTGGAAAAAGAAGTCGATGATGAGACCGAGATCATCGCTCTTCGGAAAAAGATCATAGAGACAAATGAAAAAATATCCCCATTAGAAAGAAAACTGCAGGAAGTAGAAATGGACCTGAAACTGAACATCGAACCGATAGTGGCCGCCAACAAGCAAGACCGAAAAACCATGATCCAGGAGTTGGACCTATACTGCCAGGCTGTTATGGAAGATGGAGAACATCCGGTGAACATCGATAAATACGGCAAAGAAAATATCTGCTCCGAATTATTCACAGCCGACGACTGCGGACTTGAAAGGCTTTCCCGGATCATCGGCGTGGATGAAACCGGCACCTATATCCGAGGGCTTTACCTGAGTTTGAAAAACAAGCCGAGCTACGGCCTTAGGACCAATATGCAAAATATCGGCTTCTCTGCCAGCCTGAACTGCACCAGCCTCAATAATACCTCTTGCCTTGACTGGGTGCTTGATGAAGAGCTTACACAGCAAGATCTAAAAAAATTAAAAACATACTATAGAGAATTCGATAATTGTCGATCAATATATTAAATTATGATTTCAATGATCTGCGCGGTCGGGAAAAACCGCGAAATAGGCTTTCAGAACAAGCTGCTTTGGGACTTGCCCGGTGATATGAAGCATTTTGTTAAGACCACCAAAGGAAAAACCGTCATCATGGGGCAAAACACCTATGACTCGCTATATATCAAGCCCTTACCCGGACGCAAGAACATCGTCCTTACATTAGATGAGAACTTCGAGGCCCCGGGCTGCGAAGTCAGCCGCGACCTGAAAGAGATAGCCGAAAGATACAAAGACAGCGATGAAGAAGTATTTGTCATGGGCGGAGCCTCGATCTACAAGCAATTCCTACCCTACTGCCTAAAGTTGTATCTGACCTTGGTGGACGATGCTCCCGAAGCCGATACCTGGTTCCCGGACTATTCTGAATTCAAGCAAATATCAGAATCAGAAGCTCAAGAAGAAAATGGCATCAAATACAAATTCGTTGAGTTAACACGATAAGATAGAAAATAAAACTAGATCAATATTTCTATGCCAAAAGACAAAAAGATCATCCTCGGCCTAGTAGGTGAAATGGCCTGCGGCAAGGGTTTTGCTTCCAGATATTTGGAAGAAAAATATCATGCCTCTATCTATAAATTCTCTTCACTTCTAAGAGAAATGCTCAGCATTCTGGACATGAAAGTAAGCCGCGAAAATCTGGCGGCCATATCCCTTATTCTCAGAGAAAGATTCGGCCAAAATATAATCGGCAAAGGTATAGCCAAAAAGGCCAAGAACGACAACAATCCGATCATCGTCTTGGACGGCATCAGAAGAATGGAGGATGTGAAGCCCCTGGAGAAATTGAAAAATTTCATGCTGGTCAAAGTGGTCGCTGATCCCAGGGTCAGATACGAACGTTTCATCAAAAGGAATGAAAATGTCGGCGACAACAAAAAAACCTATGAGAAATTCATTTATGACCAAAAAAGTATTGAAACCGAGATATATATACCGGAAATAATGCGCAAAGCCAAAGAATCGCTTGATAACAACGATGGCGCGGAAAAACTTTATAAACAAATAGATAAATTAATCAAAAAATATGGCTAAAGGTAAATTCATAGTTTTGGAAGGGATCGACGGCTCAGGTAAGGCCACTCAAACCCTTCTTCTTTCACAAAAGCTGGAAAATGACGGTTTTAAGGTCAAATTCATCAATTTCCCGCAATACGGACAAAAATCAGCCGGCATGATAGAGAATTACTTAAGGGACCAGAAATACGGCAATAATGGCGACACTACGCCTCACCAAGCTTCGCTATTCTTTGCTATGGATAGGTTTGATGCCAAAAAACAAATAGAAGACTGGCTGAAAAAGGGCAAGACAGTTCTTTGCGATCGTTATGTGGTCTCTAACTTGGCCCACCAAGGCTGTAAGATCGAAGATGACGAAGAAAGAGAAAAATTCTTCCAATGGGTAGAAGATTTGGAGTACAATATCTTAAAGATCCCAAAACCGGATATAAACATCCTTTTGAAGATCGAACCGGAAAAGGGGCAGTTTCTAGCCAAGAGAGATAGTAAGAAAAAAGATCTGCATGAAGATGACTTGAACCATCTGAAAGCGGCCGCCCAGATCTACACCGACCTGGC
>WJLG01000082.1 GCA_014728685.1 Candidatus Falkowiibacteriota bacterium | reverse complement strand
TTCCACTCTGGCCATTTTTTATTGTGTTTCGCTATTTTGTTAAAAAGAATAAAATGAAAAGGACATCTTTTTTTGTGAGCTTGTCAGTTTTGTTTGTAATGATTGCAATATTTGTTTTTTCGCCAATACTTTTTAAGTATTTTAAAATATAGATAAGTAATAATTTTTAAGCTAGGCCTTTACACACCCCGCCTCCTTGCGTCGGCACCCCTCTCAAGAGGGGAATATAATATAAATAGGTAAAATGAAAAAACCAGTTATATTATTAGTAATAGTTCTTGTTTTGCTGGTTTTGGTATTCACCACTAATTTTGAATATGGCAGTTCTCTGGCGAACCTCCAGGACGAACTGTTTGCGCGCTATAATTCTGGTGGAGAAATTACTCGGCAGGACATAAAAAGACTTGAATCCAACAGATGGGTGGGTTTGTCGTATTTTTTGGCGCCAAGTAATTTGGTGGTCAGGCATTATGTTTTGATCGATCTAGCAAGAGGTGAAGAGAAAAATAAGGAGAAGATAAAAAAATTGATAGAAAGGATCGCTCCGCAATCGGTTTGGCTCGAAGGTTATAGCTATTGGCTTTATACCAAGCCTTTTCTTCAAAAATATGTTGATGAATTTGAATTAGATGATATACAGATACATATCTGTGCTATAGATACTATCTTTGAAAAGACCGCTTATCATCGAAATACTAAATTGTATCCGGCGCCTTTTGGAGATGTGCGCGATATACCCTTGGAAGGATCTTCGCAAGATAGCACGATAACCGCTGAGATAAGTATCGGGATCATTGAAAAAAACAATGATATTTATAATATCAAGCCCGCACCCTTGGGTTTCAATCTACATACTCCGGACAAGGAAGCGGAAATAAAGATAGTCGATGGAATACCGGAGAATTTTGAATTCTACGAAGGCTATAGCCAAAAATACAAGAATGCTTTTGAGGAATTGATCGATATGCTGGATTTGAAAAGGATATTTTCTATTTTTCGATAATCTCATCTAAGATTTTAGGTATCATAAAATTTTGAGGGGATCAACATACCCCTCTTTTTATTTGTTTCTTAAACCTTGATCATTATAGGAATAAGTATTGATATAAATAAAAAACCCAAGGACGGTTGATCCTTGGGTTTTGATCGGCTTCATAACCGATCAAGATTCTTTTGCATCCATCTGTAAAGATGGATCTTTAATTTCATTTTGTCGCTCTCGGAGCACTGTATTCGTTCATTAATGTATCGGAATCCGATAATGAACAAATACTGGCTGATGGCGACAGAATTAACTTCATTACTGCTGCTTTGACAGCCGATGATCTCATCCAAATGGAAAAAATGATCGGCTTGCAATCCGTTTAAATGCTTAGGCATCTTGTCGATACCTTCGTATCTTCGATTAAGAGAATCTACGAAGGTGAAAAGACGTCCCTTGGTCGCCCGGTTCATCACCTCGGCTTCCAATTCGTGCATAGCGACCTCTTCCTCTGCCCAGCTTTCATGGGTCATAGGCGCGGTCGCGGAATTGGCCCCTTCTATCTTATGCTTATAGTAGTGGCCGAATTCATGGAAGAGCAGGCCGGCGTAGAGAGCAGGCGGCCAATTTATCCCCTTGATCATTAAGGCATTCCAGTCAGAACGATAAGACAAGGATGCCGGATAATTGTCATGTATGTCCTTGGGGATGTAGCATATCTCGATCGAATTCTTAAGCATCTTTGCGACGTCTTTCATTTCCTCTTTCTTGAAGGAAAAGGTCATTGAAATATCGCCTCTTTGATAAATGCTTACTTTGGGATGCATTCCACTGTCCAGGGTTTGCATGATCATTTTTTGGGCAAGCGGAGAAACATCTTGGTACTCATAAAGCATGTCGGTGATCTTCTTCGTTTCTTCATCGGTCAGCTTGGCTGCGATCTGGATGTTGTCGCCACCTCTCATATCAGAAGATCGAAGCCACCAGCTTTCTTGCCCGTATTGGTGAGAACTTAGATATTCCTTGACGCTTTTTTTAAGATCTCTCAGCCTTTCTACGTCTTTCTTTGAATGCAATACAGCCGCGTAAATATAGACTCCGGCCAGTATCGCCGCCAATATACAGCAGATAGCAATACTCAAGACTCGGCGATTTCGTTTAACAGCCTTTTTCTTATTCATGAAAAACTCCTTTTATGCAAAAAAATTTGAAAAGTACGAAGATAGGTATATAATCATAAAAATATCGTTTTGTCAACTAAAAAAGTTTGACTTTTGGATATATGAGGTTTAAAATATTTCGATATCCGTTCTTTTAAAAAAGGAGACCACATGTACAAAAAAAATTGTACTGTCAACCACCCACATGGATTGAATTCAAGAGCTTCGAGCGTCATCGTGCGAAAGTCTACTGAATTATTACGAACTTACAATGAAAATCCGATAAGGTCGGTCTACATCCACAAGCTTATCGATGATGAATTTGATGTAGAATCTAAGCCTGCCGATCCCAGAAGTATAATAGCGGTTATGATGCTGGCCGCTAATACAGGCGCTAAGCTGGCAGTTTGTACAGATGATTCTAAGTTGGAGCCAATAGTCAATAAACTTGCTAAGTTTATTGATGAATTGGTTTCCTATCAATGATATGAACAAAGTCCAGGTTTTTATTGCCCGGACTTTTTTATTTGATTTATAGCTTTACAATTCTATAATAAAGTGGTAAGGTATAGCCGTTATTGGTTCTTTAATATCATTTAAAAAAGGAGGTTTTTGTGAGGAAGTTATCATTTTTAAGCGTGTTGTTCTTGTTGTTGGCCATGGTGGCCCATGCCGGTCAAATTTCCGGAGTGGTTCTGGATTCTATCACTAGCAAGCCTGTAGGCGAAGCCAAGGTTATGCTTGTCAGTCCGACAGTTGATTCCGTATTCAGCGATTCATTGGGACAATTTACGATCGAGGTCCCGACCTCAACGATCTCTCGAAGCGGTTTTCCAAGTCCGGCAGTCAGGCGAACTTCTGAAGCCGAAGTTTATAGCATCTCCGGACGTCGGATCATCGACAAAACCCGAGGACGGGGAATAGGCTCCGGCGCTTACATTGTGAACGGAAAGATGTCGGTCAGACCTTTTGACCGAAAAACGAGTGTTGAGAGTCGGATCAATTCCAAGGGCGGAGTCCTGGCCAGGGCGGCAGCGGATGTTTATACCTTGGTATTTGAAAAGTTTTCCTATGCCAATGATACTATCTTGGTAGAAGGGGAGGTATCCGAGCTTGAAGTGCTTATGAATCTTCCGCCGTTTGCGGTTTATCGCATTTACGGCATGAACTTTAGTCCGTATATGAATGGCCAAGATCCTAACGACGGGATTTTCGTTCCCGAAGATCAAATAGCCGAACGCATAAGGTTGATAGTTCCATATACTAAGGTTATGCGAACTTTTTCTACTACTCATGGATTAGAGGTTTGCGGACGAATAGCTCACGACTATGGCTTGACCGCCTATATCGGAGCTTGGATCGGCAGAAATGATAGTGCCAATACCGTTGAGGTCGATAGCTTGATCGCTCAAGCTAAGCGTGGAGAAGTGGACACGGCTATCATCGGCAGTGAGGCGATGCTTCGCCGCGACGTCACAGAGGCGAAATTGATCGCTATGATCGAGCGTTTTCGCGATTCGGTTCCCAATGTGCCGGTGACTACGGCTGATGTTTATGGTGAATTGATGTCGCGTCCGAATTTGATCGCGGCTTGCGATTTCATCTATGGCAACTTCTATCCATATTGGGAAGGAGTGAAAATAGATTATGCCGTAGCCAATTTGCATTCTTCTTATGAAGCTTTAAAGGAGAAATATCCGGACAAAGAAGTTTTGATATCGGAGGCCGGATGGCCAAGCGAAGGTTCGAACTACGGCCAATCGGTTCCGAGTTTGGAGAATGCCAATTTCTATTTCTTGAATTTCATTTCCTGGGCAAGAGCCGAGAGCGTCAAAGTTTTTTACTTTGAGGCTTTCGATGAAGCTTGGAAGACGAATGAAGGCACGGTTGGTCCGCATTGGGGAATATTTGACACGGCCGGGGTGATGAAAGAAGGTATGCAACCGGTCTTTGATGGAGATACAATGGAACAGAATTGGCGGGGCGATGTCTTGATAGATGGGCCCGGTGATCCCGAGATCTCCTTCACCTATGTACCTAAGTACGGCACAACCGAAAACCTGGAAGGAAAGGTTTCACACGTGATCCCCAAGGAATACGGAGTCGTTATTTACATTAAAGTCGGCAGCGGCTGGTGGATCAAACCGACATTTGCTTCGCCGGTGACGCGTATAAATGTGGATGGCAGTTGGATCTGCGATGTCACTACTGGTGGGTATGATACCCAGGCGACGGAATATCGAGCGATATTGACGGTTGCCGGATATGATCCGCCCAGCAGAATGTCATCCTTCCCTGAGGATAAGATAGTTGATGAAATTTCGGTGACTCGTTCACCGGAATAAATCACGAAATAACCTTTAAGTGGCGTGGAAAAATATTTTCCGCGCCTTTTTAAAATTCAAAGTGTTTATTTGAATAATTCAACCTTAACAGCTGTCAGCTTGTAGTCCCTTTTATTCAGGCTGTCCCGGCTGTAGTGATATATATTTGATCATCAGGTCCTTGGCAGATAGCCCTTAGGCGACCGAAGTCCTGGCGAATAACCTTTTATATATCACTTATCGTCATATTAACAAAATGTACAAAGATATAAAATTTGACATTTTACAAACAAGGGTTAAAATTAAAAATGAAGATAATTAAATTAATTTTTATGGAAGAAGATATAAAAATCCTTTCCGAGCGGGAAATAGAAGAAAAATTAAAGGATCTTCCTGGATGGGAGCGGGAAGGTAATAAGATAAAGAAACAATTTGAATTCTCTTCTTTTCCGCTTGGTTTGGAATTCATAAACGGTTTAGCTCCTTTTTTTGAGGAGATAGATCATCATCCGGACATCAGAATATCTTACAAGAAGATAACCTTTGAACTGACCAGATATAGTATAGGCGGTAAATTGACAGATAGAGATTTCCAAACGGCCAGGGAAATAGAAAAAGAGTTCGCTGAACAGTAACATACTAAAAAAGCGCCTTGAAAAAGGCGCTTTTTGTTTTTCAAAGCAGGGGATTATTCTTCAAGAGGCTCTATCATAACCCAAGGTTTATTGTGTTTGGTTATTAACATCGCCTCGCGAGTATAATGCACCTGATCGATCACCTCCTGGAAGTTCTGGCGGACATGGGTCGCCTGTTTTTCACTGATCTTTTTTGTGACCTTTTTGGTTTTCATACCATTTACTCATTTTATTGCTCTTTAAAACAATATAGCACATATTTTTATATATGTAAATACTATAAAAATGTACAAATATATAAAATTTGACATTTTTTAGAAAAGAGCTATAATAAGAGTGTAAATGATAATTAAAATACAGGATATATGAGAGGAGGTGATATTACATGAAAGATCTTAACGCGAAAGCCTTCGGCTTGGCTTGCGGCATAATATGGGGCATTGTCTTTGCGGGAATGACGCTATTGGCAGCCACTACTGGATATGCTTTTGAAATAACCGGCTTGATAGGTAGTATTTATCCGGCATTTAATATTTCAATAGGCATCGGAACCCTGCTTGCTTTAGCGTATGGGTTTATAGATGCTTTTATCGGCGGATATCTATTAGCTTGGCTTTATAACAAATTGAATAAATAAGAGAATTAACCGCTAAATTATATGGAAAATATAAACACACAATTGGATAAAATGAGAACCATGTTGGATGACATAAGGAATTCGCTTTCAAAAGATGACCCCGGAG
>WJLG01000081.1 GCA_014728685.1 Candidatus Falkowiibacteriota bacterium | reverse complement strand
TGCTTTTTTTATGATCTTCATTCCGGGTTGAAGGTAAAGATGGAAAGTATTTACCACCAATGCCTTTACCCCAGCTTGGCCAAGCTCCCGGGAATTCAAGCCCTTGACCAAAGCCCTGGTGGCATCCGGCATAAAAAAAGGAGTTTTTATGTGGCCATGTTTTGTTTTTATATTCATCTTTTTGAAGTCAAAAAATAAGCCAAAATCACCAATGTTAGCATAAAAATAACCGGAACCAACATTAAAAGTTCGATCTTCAGCTTTCTCATAATGAAGTTTTAGAATTTATCAAGACAATGTGCCTTGGCCGCTTCATTGTCTATAGCTTCGCAGTCTTTAATGCTCTTGGCATTCTTGAATCTTTCGATATCATTTATATATGAAAGATGATTTTGACAAGTTTCTTTTTGGCTTCCGGAAAAAACCGAGCAGTCTCTGACATTCCTACTTTGTATCAGATCTACCAAACATGCCTTGGAAAGATAATCATCTTTTATGTTTTTACAAATATCCGTATCACTGCTTTTTCCCGCCTGTTTAAAATAAGCCATATCCCGGCAAGTTTGCCTTTCACTATTCTCGGAAATTTCTTCACAAGCATCTATATTATAATTATTTGCGGCAATATTCGCGATACAGCCATCAATCAGCTCTTTGTTTGTTATCTGTTGGCATAGCTTAGGATCATTTTTACTTTCAGCATTCCTATAGATGGAGCTGTCATCGGCTTGCTTAACATTGTCATCAGCCGGCTCTTCTTCATCATCTTTGACAATTTCTTCACCTGTTAATTCCTGGCCACTCTTCTCAGTGCCATCTTTTAAGGCAGTGTCGGTCCTTTGATCGATAAAGCTTAAAAAACGCGCAAAGATAAAAGCCGCGATAGCTAAAACCACGATCCAAATGATCAAAAGGTATATTTTCTTTTTTCCCATATATTTTTAAATTAATCGCAAAGCGGTAAAATATTCAATTTAAAGTTGTTGAATCTGACATCGCCACTGCCGGAAAAGGTCGAGGTAAAATCAAACACACTTGGAGAACAAGGGTTCTGTCCGGAAATATCACAATTGACATTATTGACCGTAAAAGGCACATCTTCAAAGCTATTTAACTGCTGAGTTTGCCCGCCGACAGTGTATGTGATATTGGTCGGGGTGCGGCTTAATATTTGAGCGATGATACCATCATACATTGATGACAATTCGGTCAAAACAACTGTCGGATCGGTCGATTCTGATTCTTTTCTTATTGCATAAGTATCTCCTGAATAACAAATATTTGGATCATAGGGATCGCTTGAAGCTTCACAAAGACTTCTCAGACATCTGGCTGTGGCCGTATTATTAGTAGTATCTGCCCAATTAAGATCCCAAAAATGAAAAGCTATAGTGTATATTTTGATCCCGTAACTATCTTTAGCTACCGTTGCCTCATGACCGGAATAGGGCGGGTATCCATCGGTTAAAATAATAATATATTTCTCTTCGGTAGCCGCATCTGGATAAGCGCTCAACATTTCCCTGGCTCTTTTATACGAAGCTGCAAAATTAGGCCTATCCCATCCGGGATCATTCAGGCATTGATATGAGCTAACACTATTTAATAATTTATTTTGCTGGTCAAACCCTCCATATTTATCCAACAGATTACCTATTGGTATCTCTCTTATTGTTCGGTTGTCAGCTGTAGCAAACGAGCCTACATGTATGTTTGCATTTTTTTCTTGCGCTTCGTTATAAAGCCTTTCAATGCTTTTCTTAAGCGTGGTTCGCGTTATTTCATAGGTGCCTATTACATTTCCATCTTCATCTTCCTGCTGATCGAACATACTGCCCGAAATATCGGTGATGAACACTATGGCTGATCCCATTTCTTCGGGCGCCCCCTCACCATAAGGCCTGGGCGTAGCATCAAAGCTTCCGCTTATTATCCCGCGGCAATCAGGCACGCTCAAAGTCATTGATTCTCCGGAAGACAAAGATTCGTCAGCCGGCGATCCTCCCACTTCTAAGCCGGGAACCTGGACAGTATCGGTCGTCCAAGAACAGCCTGTACAGCAATTCTTATCCGCACCGAAATCACATTCCTCGCCTTCGGTCACTCGACCATCACCGCAGGTGAATTGGCAATTATTTGAAGTGGTATTACAGCCGTCGCCGTCCAGACTATTGCCATCGTCACAATCCTCGCCATAATCATCTTTTTTATCATGTTTTACTTGAATAACACTCTGGCCATCGCCCAATGTCACCTCTTCCACGCCGTCAGTGCTCAAAAAATTCGCATATTCTCCATCTTGAACCAATTCATCTCCGCAATAGCCGGCATCCAGCGTGACGCAATCCTCGCTGCAGCCGTATTGTCTGGAAAAGCTGCTTTCTTGCGGCGTTGGCACTCCATCCTCGCCGTCGCAGTCCTCATATCCATCGTCACCTGGACCTCCTCGACCTTCGCGGTTCGGAGTTTGTTTGACGCCGTCTCCGCAATAATCATTCACAGAAAGACTGAAAATGGCCGGCTCGCTCACGGCCCCAAAGCCATCCAAAGCTCTGATATTTATATCAAAATCCTGCGCAATCGTAGAATATCCATAGAGTACTCCCTGGCCATTTTCCGTTCTGATCCCCATTTCGGCCGGAGCACCCTCCAAAGTCCAGCTGGTAATAGGGTGGCCATTGGGATCGGTAGCGTTTATTCGGCAATCCGGAAGATATTTTATATCAGCCCCCGACGACACCCTGATCATATTACCGCAATTCAAAGGTTCAGCTATGACCGGCGGATCATTGTATGTCTTGACCTCGAAATTCTGAGTGGTCGACATTTCTCCGGCAGAATTCTCGGCATAGACCGAAATGTTGTAAGTAAAGGGTTCATTTATAACGGCTTTAACTTCGCACTTATAGCGCCCATCTCCGATAACGCCTTCTGAATCGCAGCCAAAAGGATTGCTGTCTCCGACAAAATAGAAACTTATCCCGTCATAACGTCCCTGTGAATGGTTGGCATAAACAGTAAAACCGAATTCACGACCGACGATGATATTCTGATCAGCCACCGGATAAATTATGAATTCATCGGATTCGATATTGATCTGATAATCTTCAGATTTGGTATCTCCATAAGCATCAACTGCGGTCACGGTAAAGGAATAAGTTCCGCCCCGAGGAGAATTGGAAGTGATCTCGACCTTATTTTCCCCCTGGATCTGTTTCCAAGAGAATTGGCTTTCATCAAGACCGCCTATAGTCAGGATAACAGGATCGCCTTCCGGGTCAGAAGCGCTGACATAGCCGGCAAAAGCCGAATTGGCAAAACCCAACAATGTGCCTGATTCTATCCTGGGAGCGCTGTTTCCGCGTATGCTCTGGCCGCAGCTGCCGCTATCGCCGGCCAGACCGGCCACCTTACTGGATTCCATATAGGCACACAAATTATAACTTTGTCCGCTATCCTTAACCTCATAGATATAAGCGCTGCTTCGATCAGGCAGATCAAGGCCGTCGGACAGGTCGCTGTCGGCAAATTCCTTGGCCTGGTCATCCCAGCATGTTTCTTCATTGTATCTATCAGGATCGGACACATCGCAAACTCCCAGATCATTTATCGGGTCTGTCGGCAAGTCCATGCCCAAAGCTGAAGCAAATTCCCTTTTCCAGCTCGGCCAAACAGAAACAGTCCGGCCGGGAAGATAAGTACCTGATTCCAATTTGGGGAAAAAACCGTTTGTTTGTTTATAGCTATTCACGGCTTCGCGCATATTCACTATATGTCCCAGCCTTTTGATATCCCTGGTTATGACCGCTTTTTCACTTGAACACAAGCCGCCTCCGGAACAATCACTGTCAGCCAAACACACCTCATCGGAATTTTCCTGATCAAAACAAGTACCGGTCTCGGTCATATTGGTATTGAAGCGCCAATGATCCAATATCTCATCGAATATCCTTGATGTTTCCGGAGTTGACTCCTCAGTATAAGAGATCAAATAAATATTGGTATATACATTACTCCCGACCACATTGGCCACATTGACATAGACTGTCTGGCCTTGGCGCACGGCTTCATACCCGTCGACCGTCAAATATTCTAGATCTCCGGCAAAACCCTGCTTTTGATACCACATTCCCGGGCTATAATGCTCCGGATTTGGGATTATCCTGATGGCAATCGCGTCTGACACTGAAGTTTGTGCCAGCGCCGGTGCTCCATCTCCGGAAGCAAGGAAGAATATCGCCAACAGGCAAGCCAGAGAAAATATCTTTATGATCATGATTTTGTTCATATATTTTATATTAGAAATAATATTTTATCTCACTCGTCCGTCGCTGGACATACTGGCGATCTCATCATCTTCCAATTTAGTGGTCTTGGGTAAAGTCTTTCTGGTGATATCATCTCCTGTATCAGCATCTTTGGCCACAACCTCCGCCCCGGTGGTCAATACCACAACCTTGTTCTTATCGCTTTCTTTCGGCGTGAAAGCCAAACTGAATTCAGCATCGGATCTGTACACAGTGATCGGCAGACGACCTATCTGCCAGACGATCTTGTGTCCGTCCTCTTCATAGCTCACACTGCCGACCGAAGTTCTATTCTTCTCGGCCCAGCTTATGTATTCAGGCAGCTCCATTTCCACCTGCACATCAGTAAGCTCATGCAGATTATTGTTCAGGGTCCAATAAACCTTAAAAGTTGTCTCTTCTCCAACTTGCGGCGGCAAGGGCCCGGTGCCGACCGGAACATTATCTTCATTGAAATAGCGCAGGCTCTCTTCCAGGGACAAGTCGCTGTTTATCGGGCTTACAATGGTATTGCTTCTATTGTCTTCGGCAAACTCTTCGCCTGACGAGGTTGATGTCTCTCCCAGCTTCTCCAGCTCGCCAATATCGTATTGGGCATAGCTTCTGATCACGAAATCCCTTCCCAGATCGCTTTCTCGAAATGAAGAAACATTTATAGAAAAATCTATCTCTCCCTCATCGCCCACATCGATCTCTTCCAGGCCAGCGACCTCTTCTTTGGTCCAAGTGATGGTATTGCCTTTTTCCCGACCCTTATTTTCGTCATCCAGGGTCGTCCAATCAAGAAAATCGCTTTCCAAAGCGGCCATGATCACCACGTCGCGCATAGTTGCTTCTCCGCGATTGGCATAAGCGATCGTATAGTTCAGTTTTTCATTGAAATCCACGGGCTCGCTGTTTTGCGATCCGTTCATTATCATGGTCAAATTGAGATCGCTTTTCATTATCTCCAGCACGACCTCTTCTTCATGAAAAACTATCTTTTCTCCTCCTTCGCCCAAATAACTGAATTTGAAACCGATCGTTTCTTCATCATCTATTTTCTCCAGCGCTCTAAAGCCTATTTCCACTTCTTGCTCTCCTTTAAGCTCGGAGATTATCCAATTGGCATCTTCGGTTTCCTTAAGGGATAATTCCGCGCCTTCTTCAGCTTTCAATCCAAGTATTCTGATATTGGTGCCTTTTATTATTTCCAATTCAAATTCATTGAAATGATTGTCCTCCATGGCCTCCAAGGTCATCAGGATATCATTTTCTTCTCCAACCAGGGCGCTGGTCGGATAGTTGATATCGATCGATACTCCGGTGTCCTTCAAAGTGGTCTGGAATGAAGTTTCTTTTTTGAATTCAGAAGAAAAATTCTCAGGCACATAGATCATCTCTGCTAATAAAATATTGCTTTCGTGCGACTTGCCGATTATCTTTCCTTTTATCTTGATCTCGCCCCACTGCCTGGGACCGATCCTCGCAAGTTTCCAAACATCATTGGATTCGTTCGCAGCCGGATCGCTTTCGATAAAAATGAAATTTTCCGGATAATTTGCCTTAATATACACATCAGTCAAAGCTATGCCGGAAAGATTGCGATATTTCAATTTATAGAAAAATTCTTCGTTGGCGTTGACCATTTCTTGAGATTCGGCAAAAAGATCGACAGCAGTGGAATCAGTCCCCTTATTTTGGATATAATAATAAATACCAAGACCTAAAACGACAGCTATTAAGCCCAATATCAAAATATTCATAAACCAAAAGATCACTCCCCTTTTCTTTTTGATATTGAGCTTATCGACATCTATCAATTCTCCCGACTCATCACGATAGATCTCAGACAAACCCTCTTCTATCTCTTCGTCTCGCTCCCCTTCCTCTTCCAACAGGCGCTCTCTTTTCTCTTTATTTAAAATAATATCAGCCTCGAAATCGTCGTTGTTTTTGTTTTTTTTCTTTGGCATATATTTGAAATTATTGATCTTCTCTTTCCATTACCACTGCCCAATATTTGTCTCTATCCAATGATTCCTTATTATTCCAAAACAAATTTCCAGACCCTTGATCCTGTTCGGGGTATCCCCAGACAGGCGCGAACACATCAGCCGCATCAAGCTTGGAATCAATATCTACAAACCTTGAACCCGGCTGTTTTTGAACATACAAGGAATAAGCATAGAGCGGTTTCTTCTCGACTTTCATGATCTTGTCGATGATCTTCTCAAGCTTATCTTCATCTTCGGTCTTGATCTCTTTCTTTTCCAGCTTGAAAGGCAGCTCGTATTTAAGATAGATCTCTCTGGATGTGCCCGGATCGATCATAGACCAATTGGCAAAGACGGTTTTGCCGCTTTCTTCGTAAACATAAGTGTTCTGATTGTCTCGATCTATGAAGAAAGACTCTTCCTCGGCCAGTACGTCCGGATCTTCTTCCCAAGAAGTATCCGGATCTTCGAAATAGACCGGGTCCGGACCGCGGAAACCGGCCGCTTCCAAGAGTTTTGATCCCGATGGTACATAGATCCTCATCCAATTCACATTCCTTACTCCGTAAAACGGCTCGTCTTTAACACCGGTATGGGTACGAGTTATCGTAAGTGTATCAACGACCGTTCCGTCCTCATCTATCTCGACATTATGTTCTATTTCCTGGCGCATGCGCTTGTCGCTCTTGCCACCGGCAATATTCGTGTTGACTACCATTAGATAATCCTTGTTTGTATCTTTGATCTTGCCCGCCCAGCCTCTATCCTCGACTTCGGATTGCAATTTTTCATCTTTAAAGTAGAAAATGATATGTTTTTCCTCCAGGTTGTCTTCAGCCATGGACAGAAAGGAGATCATTGAGTCTTTGTTCAGGTGCTTGGGCAATTCAGCTATCAGCTTAGAGAAAAATTCTCCGATTATCTTCTTGGGCTTGTTCTCGGCCAGTTCACTCTTAAGGCCGACATCCTCGATCTTTTCCTTCTCGATCTGTTCTCTGATCTGAGTCCAAAAATTATCCGCGTTCATTATCAGGCCGTTGCTTTCGGTCATATCGATAGGACCGGTAATACGCAAAAGATCTTCTAAGACATTGGGGGTGATGCCGATAACACCGTCAACGGTCGGTCCCCCGCTTTTTTCATAGAACCAAGATAGCTTTTTGGCGCTCTTTTCCCAATCAGGCCACCAATTGGCATCCCAAAAATGCCACATCGGATCGACCAAGTGCAAAGGCTCGGGCGCCACTACCGAGGTCATCAAGCCTCCTTCAGTATCATAGCTGCCACCGGCCGGTGTTTCCATCTTCTTGATCTTGCCTTTTGAAAAATCAACCAAGGCATAACTGCCGATAAAGCCGCCAGTGGCTCTGGCTTCGTTATTATTTTGAAAAACGAACAGGTATCTTTTATCCATTTCAAATCCCAAAAAGACCCTCATTTTATCAACCAGGGCATATATTTCAGCCAGGGTCATTTCCAGATCAGCGGATTTTTCTACTAAAAAGGAAAAGATTTCTCGATATTCCTTAGGCAATGCCTTACTGTCTATACTGGCTAATATCTTGTTTATTTGTTTGGAATCATCAAGTGCCTTTTTCTCATATTCCAAAAAGTTATCTACAACACCAGTGAATTCCTCATCCTCAGTCTTATCCAAAAAACCATCAAAAGCCAGGCTCAAATTTGCACCCATGCTCGATGATAGTTCGCCCAAAGCCAGCATCTCCTTACTTATCGAAGCCAAGCGGACCTTATCATCGGGGATAAAACGAGCCAGCCTCAAAAGCGTATCATCGACTGCTTCCAGTTCCATCCTGGCTCGGCGAAAACTATCGCCGGCGCGGGAAAAACCAACGCTGGCATCATCCATCTTTTTATCACCAATAGCACCGCCGGCCGCCTTTAGATCCCCAATAGCCTGTTCGGCCGCACCCATGACCTTGCCCTCCAGATCATCGACTTTGATGGTCTGATAATAACTCAAAGCCTTGAAAGGCAAGATCAGTACCAAAGCCAAAGCGGCAAAGGATAAAGCCTGCTTGGCCGGTGATATATTCTTGTTCTTTATCTCTTCAAAAAGTTTCTCTTGGATCAGATGATCATCTTCCTGCCTGCTGAATACGGACCTTATAAATGAAAAAGGTGAAGACGTTTTTTTTGGAACGTAGCCCTCGGTCTGTCCGAACTTGGGCCGCTTTGATATTCTACGAAAACTTGCAACCTTAAAGATCCGAACAAAGAAAAACCAGATGAATCGGACCAAGAAAAGCACTAGCCAAAAAAAGTGATACGGCAATCGGAATACGAGTTTCAAAGCTTCTATCGCCGGATTGCTTCTCTTGGCAGAATATTCGCCGCCAAGATCTTGGCGCAATTCATCTTCGATATGATTCAGCTCATCCAAACTGGAAAGTATATCTGAATCCAGGAAGTTTATATCTTTATCTTTCTTCTTTTCCTTGAACGCAAAAAGGCCTCTCGGTCTTTTCGAGGCTGAGGATCTCTTCCTTATTTCAGCTGATGCCGCCTCCACCTGTTGCGGGCGCTGATTCTCAGAGCGCATCCTTTTGAGGTCGATCACCAAACCGGAATATTTTTCTTTATTATTTTCGGTCATTCTTATATAAAACCTTTTTATATATATTCAAAGTCTTTAAGGCGCTTTCCCACCAGTCATAAAGCCTGGCCTGCTTGCGCCCCTTGGCAATGAGTTTCTTTCTCAAGCCATCATCGGAAATTACGCGCACTATCTTTTCAAGCATATCGCGCCTGTTTTCCGGATCGAAATAAACAGCCGCGCTTCCTAAGATCTCGGGCATACTTGATCGGTCCGAACTCACCACTGGACAGCTCTTAGCCATCGCTTCCAAAG
>WJLG01000080.1 GCA_014728685.1 Candidatus Falkowiibacteriota bacterium | reverse complement strand
TTGAGGTATCCGCAGGCGAGATTGCTTGGTTTTTCCGCTTGTCTGCGGAAAAAATCTCGCCGAGGCTAAGCGCCGGCTGCCGCCGGAGCAGCCGGACGCGGCCGAGAAATAGCCTGAATGTCGAATAATTAGCGCTGCGTTTCTTGTTATCATAAATGATACATTCGTTAGATTAGTATCTATTCGTATGACATTAGTATTTTTGCAATTTGCAATTTGATCTTTGCAGTTTGCTATGCGTTATACGAGCAGATCCTTCGCTATCGCTCAGGATGACAAAAACGTTGTGCGTTACGCGTTATACGTTATGCGTTGTGCGCTTTGCTCTGCTTACCAAAATATGTTATAATTAGAATAGATATTCTATATGTAAATAAAAGGATGATCGATAAAAATTGTCCTTATTTACTATTATTTTGGTATTTATGCAATTGCCCGTACCGCCTAATTTGGATACGATGATCACGGGACAGCCGAATCTGAAAAGCGGTAAAGAACAGGACGCGGCTGCTGATCGTTTAAGGAGAGATAAGAAAGCGGCTCGGGATCCGGATCGCTTGTTAAAAGGATTATCCGGCAGTGATTTTGACAGTCGTTTGTTAGGCGCGGGTTTTGGACAAGATCAACCCCTTGAAAGCGCTGACCAAGGACAACAAATAGCGCCGAGGGAGAGTATGGAAGGCGGACAAACACCTGGAGAAGATACTGAGAGTCAGCAGGGATCGCCTCCAAAAGATAATGGAAGCCAGTTAAGGGCTGCCAAATTGGCCCGTAAGAGGTTGCAAGAAAAGCAAGCCGGAGGGCAAAAACAGGCAGGAGGTCCGGTTTCCAGTCGTTCAAAAATGATCACAGCTCGCTGGTTGCAACTGGCTTGGCGGGCGGCCTTGACCGGAGTAGGAGCTATTTGGACCTATATTTATTGCCATATTCATTGGATATTATTGACTTTGTTCGGTCCGAATGTAATCTGCCGTTTTGGTGAAGAGTGGTTCTTAGGTTTTGGCGGCGCGTCAGCCGGCAAGGGCGGCGGCAATGCCGGGCCGGCTCAAATGTCAACGCAAGGGATGGAATCAAAGATCAAAAAGCTGGGTTTTTTGGAAAAAATGGTCTTGGTCTTGGTCGATCTGATAATATTAACTATCTTGATAATTAATATAACAATTTTAGTAGCATTGCTTGAGGTTCTTAAGAAAGTAGATATTATAGAAAAAGTTGTTGAAGTTTTAGTATTTCCAATAAGTGCTATAAAGTTTTTTATCCCGGGCGGATAGATCAAGTTTAACCCTTTTTATTTTATTGGGATGAATAAAAAGAAAGATAAAAAAATAAAAAATTTTTTAAAGCAAAGAAAAGACATCTTGTTGATCTTAATTTTGGCGTTTATTGGTATTTTTGCGTACCTAAATCCGGTATTTGCTCTTCCATCATGGCAAGAGGTTCTTATGAATGCTGTCACTGTTATCTTCGCCGGACTTATTAATGCTTTTGGTTTGATCGCCGGACTTTTGATCCATATTTTGGTGGCAGTGGCCAAGATCAACAATTTCATAAACGTACCGGCTGTGCAGTTTGGTTGGGTGATAATGCGCGATCTTTGCAATATGTTCTTCATTTTGATATTGCTGGTGATCGCTTTTGCCACTATCTTGCGCATAGAAGGCTATCAAGCCAAGAGTCTTTTACCCAAGCTTTTGATAATGGCGGTTTTGATAAATTTTTCCAAGACCATTGCCGGCTTGATCATAGATTTTGCCCAGATCATAATGCTTACCTTCGTTTTTAGTTTTGACGGAGTGGACAAGGGTAATTTTGCAGAGATGCTGGGCCTTCCTTATATTTTAGAATTCAATAAGTTCGATTCATTTAGTGATAAAGAGGCTAAGGAGCAGGTAGCCGGAGGTTTTTCCATTTTGACCGCTTATGTCTTAGGCCTTATTTATGTCATTATATCCATTATAGTAATAGCTGCAATATTGGGCGTTTTGATAGTTAGGGTAGTTATGATCTGGATCTATGTGGTCTTGTCGCCGGTGGCTTACTTGGCGGCTATTATTCCGCAGACCAGATCGATCGCCAGTAGGTGGTGGAGTGAATTCTTGGATTATGTTTTCAAAGGCCCGATCCTGGCTTTCTTTATTTGGCTGGCCTTTATTTCCATGTCCGGGGTAGCTCAACCGGCGGACATGGTCGATGTATTGAAGATAGAAACAAAAGAAGGCGAAAAGATCCAGATCAATAAGGACGCACCCAGTTTTTTAACTGAAGCCGGCAGTCCTGATCATCTGATAAAATTCGCCATCTCTATCGGTATGTTGATCGCCGGTTTGATGATGGCTCAGCAGGCTGGCGGATACATGGGTAAGGCAGCACAGAAATTTTCCGGTGCGGCTAAGAAGGGTATGCTAGGAGGCATGGCTGTTGGGGGTGATTGGCTTAATCGCTGGCAGATGAACAAAATGTCTTTGCCGTTCAGTAAAAGACCGGGTACCGGTATCGATTTGAATCTAAAAAGGACTATGGGAACATTGAAAGCCGGAAGACAGCAGGCAATAGATAGGGAATTAAGGGAAGGTCGAAATAAAGCTCAAGAAAATGCGGATAAGGGAGGAGTTCTCGGTTTGACTACCGGCGTGTCTGCGCCTGGATATTTTGATCGTTATATGAATATGAAAGGGGTTGGAAGAGTGGGTAAGTCTATTTTTGCCGGTAAAGGCGTTCATGTCACTGAAAAAGGCGCGATGGAGAGTTTGAAAAAGCAGAGAGAAGAGATAGAATCCAGAAAAAACAATATTTATTCAGAAGAGGAATACAATAGTGATCTGACAAGAATTAATACCAAAAGAGATGAGAAGCTAAAAGAATCCGACACTCAGGCCGATGAGGCCCGCACGGAAAAAGGCCAGCTTTTGGCTGAAAAACAGAAACTTGAAAACAATGTGATCAATAATCCGCAAATACCCGTGGGTGATAAGCGCCGCGAGGAGGCTAAGGCTGAGATCAAGAATCTGGACGCCAAGATAGCCAAGAGCGATGCTATCATTTCCAAAGCAGATGAGAAAAAGGAAAATATCAGGGCAAAAGCGGACAAAGAGGAAAAAGCAGTGGAAGAGCGAAGGGCAAAATCGGAAAACTCCAAGTTGTGGCATTCGACCAAGGCTAAAGCAGATGTTGATAGAGGCAAGCTTGACAAAGAGATCGGGGATATTGGCGACAAGATAACCAAGAGCGCTTATTTGGATTTTGAGGGTCAGAAGGCCAGGGCAGCTGAAGTATCAGAAGAGATGAAGAATGTAAGCGGTATAAATGATGAGGAAGAATTGATAGTTCACTTTAAGAATGCGGTTGCCAATGATAATTCAACCAGAGCCGAGGCTATACTTAAGAAATTGGCTTCTATCAATGGCACTAATACCTTGTTGGGAAAATATGGCCGACCGGCTGATGCTGATAATTTTTCTGATTTCATGAAAGAGATCTTTGAAGACAAACTAAAAGTATCTCCTCAGAGAACAATGCAGATCCAAGGTGATCTGGATGGAATTGGATTGGAGAAAAATTGCCGGCATATTTCCAAGACAGTTGCAATCGATGAGACCGGCAAGCGCAGACGCCTTACCGGAAACGATGCCACTGAAGAAGATAGGAATAAAAGCGACGACTTGTATGTTTCCGAGACTCAAAAGCTAGACTCTGAAACCATTGCCAGGAAGGCTAATAGGCTGGCTTATGGAGGTGAGGATCTGGATGGTAATTTCCAATGGTCAGATGGAGGATTGAAACTTTTTCTTAACAATCTTCAAGGCATAGCCAAGGAAATGAAAGGAGGAGGACGTTTTAATAAGAATTCGGCTGTGCAGATAACCAATAAGGGAGAGGGTAGCTCGGCTTTAAGGAAGCTTGAGGCTATTTTGGAGAAAAATGAAGACTTGATGGATTTGGTTAGGAGTGGAAATAGTGATTATCCCACGCCGCAGGATTTTATTAATGCTATGAAACTAAGAGGAAGGCAGTCTAGACCGAATGTTAATCTAGACGAAGTAAACAAAGCTTAATGGTTCTAATATGAATACCAGACAACAATTAAAAGAACATACAGAGCAAGCCAAAGAAGCGGTTATATCCGATGACGCTATTGGTGCTTACAGGCTTGCCGAAGAGCTTTCCGAATATGTGAAGAAAAAAGGCCTTAAAAGAAGCGATCAAGAGGTGTACAAGCGCTATTTAGGATTGATCGCCAAGCTAAAGTGGATAGCTTTGTCTATCTTGCCTCGTGAAGAGGTTTTGGCTCATTTTGAAAGCAGTTTTCAAGACGCTCTTAATATTCCTTATTTCAATCTCAAAGATAAGCTGCGCGAGGTTATGATCGAGGTTGTACTGCTGGAAGAAAGAGATAAGTATAAAAAGGAGATCAAAGGCATAGTTGATCGTAATAGAGCCATGCTTACCAAAGGCAAGGCTGGTGAAGGCAAGAACGGCACGGTGGAGAATTGGATCAAGACCTATATATCGGATATCGGACTTAAGAAAGCCGATTCCATAAAATTCGAGAATTTTTTCACTTCCAATAAGTACGCCAATTCATTGCCGGCTCCGGAAAAAAGCAAATTGAAGGATTTTTTCTTTTTCTATGAATATCTAAAAACATCTTCGCTTACTCCTGAGGGCTTGGAAGAAAGGCCGGTATTCGAGGTTGACGGCCAAGTGAAGGTCATGGAAGATGGAAAGTTGGAGCCAGTAAAGCTTACTAAGCTTCAGCAAAAGATAGCCCGGATAGTCGATGAGACATTGAAGAGCGAAGAACAGGAAAAACAGATCGAAAAACAGGAAAAGGGCATGACCGAAGCGGAAAAGGCTGAAGCCCGCAAGAAAAGACAGCAAGAAGAAAAGATAAGAGCCAAGGTGCTTAATCTTCAAAAAATGCTGGAAAATTACCCAAAAGGCAGTTTGGAGCATAAAGTAGTGGAAGAAGAGATCAAAAAGTTAAAGATTGGAAGCTAGAAGATGCGCAGTCATCAATTTTACTTTTAGCTTAACATTTTATAGATGTTAGAATATTTGGAAAAATTTAAAAATTTACCGCCGGAGATAAGATCAAAGATCTCCACAGAGGAGAAGACCGCCAAGATCGAAGAGCTGGAGTCCCAATATGGGATCGACCTGGCATCGTTTATAATGCGCGTAGCGATAAAAGACATCTATTACAATAATTTGGCCGCCAATATCATAAAGGAATTCGGTTTTTCACCGGACAAGGCCATGGGTCTGGAGATCAAGCTTAATGAAAGGATATTCAAGGATATAGAGAAACATTTGAAAAGAGGGACGACCACCGGCCTTTTACCCAAGGAAGAAAAGAAAAAAGAATCCGGTAAGAAAGTCGATCTTTCACATTTGTATGACCTGCCGGAAAAGAAGCCCAAAGAGGATGAACAGCCGTCTTCAAAAGACAAAGAGGATCAAAAACCTAAGAATAAAGCCGATCTTTCACATCTCTCCGGCAAGCAGAATGAAGATAAAAAAGCCGAGCCTGAGAAAAAAGAGGTAAATGATAAGAAAGACGAGGCAAAGAAACAGCCCCAAGAAGATAAGCCGGAAGAGAAAGAGGAGAAAAAAGAAATATTGCCCGACAATAAGCTTCAGGAGAAAATAATCGATACGCAAGATAAGAGCAAAGACGATCAAAGGGAAGATGATAAGGAAATAGCCGAGCTTTCGGCCAAGACCAAAGATCTGAAAAAAGACGAGGTCTTGCCTAAGGAGTCGGCCAAGATGATCAGCGCCGTGATGGATGAAGAAGGTCTTAGCTTCAGCAGCGAGATGATGAAGAAAAGATTCGAGCAGATCGCTTCGACCTATATTAAGGGCATCAGGAACCGCATTGACACCAAGGCGTCTTTGACCAAAGAGGCTGATAAGGGCGGAGTTAATCTCGAAGTTGAACAAGCGGATAAGATACTAAGGTCGATAGATGCCAAAAAAGGAGGCAGTGATCAAGAAGGTAAGGGCAAGTTGAACGTAAAGTCATCGGAAGCCGGAACCAATTTTATAATCAATAAAGAAGAAGATAGGCCCAAGGCTGATCTTACCGGCCGGGATGTGGAATATGACCTGGCATCGGTTTTGAAAAAATCCGGCCAGTTGAAAGACGAAAAAGATGAACCCGAGATCGAGCCTATGGGAAAGACCGCGCGTTCTGAGAAGAAAATGGAAAAGCAACAAGATTCGCCCAAGCCGGTACCGGAATCAAAAAAGGATAAGCCCCAGAGTGAGCCAGTGGATATAGAACCCCCGGCCGAGCCGAAAAAAAGGCAGATTTCAGCTGCTGCACCGACCGGCAAGAAAAGGATGGACGATATCCGCACCCCCAAGACCATGGGTCCGATCGATGAATTAAGATATATGAATTTGGAGACTTTCAGAAGATTAGGCGCTGATCCGGCCGGCCGAGCCGCTAAAATAGAGGAAAAGATCGATCTTTTAGGCAGGCAAAGCATAGAAAGCCGGCTGGAAGGCACGGAAGCCTGGCGCCAGAGTCCGGTGAACAAGAATTATCTCTCGATCGGCAAGTTGAGCATCGCTCAAGGCAAAGGGATCGAAGAGGTGATCAAAGATCTGGAAGGCGAGGGCAAAGAAACCATAAATAAAGACGAGTTCGAAGCCATCATGGACCTGAATAGCAGACTGAGATTTTAATGGAAAATGAAACGCATAACGCATAACACATATCGCATAACGAGAACAAGATGGAATTTCATGATGAATTGAAAATTACTATCCACAAGTACATCAAGTTGATATATGAAATAAGTAAAGAATTTCCTCGAGATGAGATATATGGAGTTACGTCGCAATTCAGGAGAGCAGGCATTTCTATTATGTTGAATTATATAGAAGGTTATGCAAGAAGGAAGGGTGATGATTCCAAGGTGTATAAAAATTTTTTACAAATATCGTACGGGTCATTGAAAGAAACTAAATATTTATTGTTTTTTACTTTTGATCAGGGGTATGTAGAAGAAAAATATTATAAAAAAGGCCTGAGCTTATCCGATAAAATAGGGAAAATGCTTTGGTGCTTGATAAAATAATCATCGTTACGCGTTGTGCGTTGCGAGTTATGAGATCTTAATGCAAATGTTCACGGTTCCGCAATTTATAGACGCGGAAGACAAAATAATAGGCGCCCTGACCGTTAGGCAGTTTATCATCAGCTTGGCCGGTTTCATTTTTATTGCCATCGCTTATAAGATATTCGACCTGGGTCTTTTCATACTGGTTGCCATTTTGTGCTTCATAGTTTTCGGGGCTTTAGCATTTGTGAAAATAAACGGCCGTCCGTTCCATTATTTCTTGCTCAATTTCATTCAGACTTCCAAAAAACCGCGTCTAAGGGTTTGGAACCATAAGAATTCGCTCAAGGACTTGGCCAAAGATGAAGATGATCAAGGGGAAGCCTTACAGGAAACAGCTAACAAAAAGATCGTCTCAAGAAAGGATCTGCCTAAGCCGCGTTTGAATGAATTGTCATTGATAGTGGACACCAAAGGCGTATACAAAGGCGGAGACGAAGAAGCGCCGGAGATAATAAGCAAAAAATAATCATATATTATGGCAGGAAAAAATAACAAATTAGCCAAAGGCAGAATAAGCGTTTCCACTCAGCAATATCTTGACATTGCTGAGATCAAGGATGATGTCGTGGTAATGAAAGACGGTACAGTCCGCGCCGTGCTTTTGGTATCCAGCATCAATTTTGCCTTAAAAAGCGAAGAGGAACAGAACGCGATCGTTTCTTCTTATGTCGGATTTTTGAACAATATAAATTTTCCGGTGCAGATCGTCATCCAATCCAGGAAGCTGAATATAGAAAATTACGTCGAAGAGCTCAAAAAAATGGAAAAAGAGCAGACCAATGAGCTTTTGAAGGTGCAGACCAAAGAATACATTGAATATATACAGGAATTGGTATCCTTGGGTGATATTATGACCAAGAGCTTTTACGTGATAATCCCTTACAACCCTTTGTCAGACAAGCATAAGAGCTTCTGGTCTTCACTAATGGAATCTTTCCGGCCGGTGTCTTTGGTGCAGATGAAAGGCAAGCGTTTTGATAGATATAAAGATGAGCTTGAAAGGCGTGTTGAGAATATAACCTCAGCTTTGGGCTCGGCCAGTTTGAATTCAGTTCGTTTGGATACCCAAGGCTTGATAGAGCTATATTACAATACTTATAATCCGGATACTTCAGGCAATCAGAAATTAGCTGATGTGAAAGATATAAAGGTTGGTGCCTAAAGATAAAGTTTACCTATAATTTTTAATTTTGATTTTTTCATTTTTCATTATTTATGATTGATTTCAAAAAAGCGAATTTGAACGGAACCGGGACTGCCGGCCGTCCGGCCCAGCCTCCGGCTGCAGATGATCAGCAGGTAGAAAAGGTTGAAGAAGCGATCGCCGAGGAAAAAGCTTTTCGACGAGGCGTCCTTTCCATAATCGATCTGATCTCGCCGGCCAGCTTTCAGGTAAATCCCAATTTTTTGCAATTGAACGGCAAATTCGTCAGAACCATATTCATAATCGGCTATCCGAGATACATTACCGTCGGCTGGTTTGCGCCGATAATAAATATGAACGAGATATTCGATGTTTCGATGTTCTTCTATCCGGTCAAGACCGCGGTCATCCTCAAGCAGCTCAAAAAGAAGGTCGGAGCTCTGGAAGCCCAGATAGTTTCCGATGCGGAAAAGGGAGCGGCTCGCGATCCTTTGCGGGAAACTGCCTTGAAAGATGTCGAATATCTGCGCGATGCCTTGACCCAAGGCATTGAGAAATTCTTCCAATACAGCCTTTATGTGACCCTGTACGCGGATTCGAAGGAAGAGCTTGATAAAAAGACCGATAGAGTGGAAGATATCTTTGGCTCTCGCTTGGTTTATTCCAAGAAAGTATTTTTCCAGGCCGAGCAGGGATTCAATTCCACTATGCCTCTTTGCAATGATGAGCTTTATATAACCTTCAATATGAACTCATCTCCCTGTGCCTCTTCATTCCCATTTATTTCTTCAGACCTAACCTCGGATCGAGGCATACTTTACGGCATCAACCGTCATAATAATAGCTTGATACTTTTCGATCGCTTTTCCTTGCAGAACGCCAATACGGTCGTATTCGCCACTTCCGGTGCCGGTAAAAGTTATGCTATCAAGCTGGAGATCCTAAGATCATTGATGATGGGAACCGAGGTGATAATCATCGATCCTGAGAGTGAATACAAACATCTTTCTGATTCCGTAGGCGGAACTTATATCAATATTTCCTTGTCATCAGAAGAGAAGATCAATCCTTTCGATCTGCCCCGTTCCATTGGCGGAGACTCCAAGCCGGGCGATATCATCCGCGGAGCAGTGATCACGGTCAAGGGCCTGGTTAAACTGATGCTTGGCGAGCTCGATCATACGGAAGATTCCATAGTCGATCGGGCTTTGATCGAAACTTATGCCAAGAAGGATATCACTCCGGATGCCGACATCACTACTGCTGAACCGCCGATAATGCAGGATTTTGCCGATCTTCTCGACGGCATGGAAGGCGGTGCCAACTTAGCTTTGCGTTTGAAAAAATATACCGAAGGCACCTTTGCCGGATTTTTGAATAACCCGACCAATGTCAAGATGGACAATCAGCTGGTTTGCTTCTCGGTCCGTGATCTGGAAGATGAATTAAGACCTTTGGCTATCTATACTATTATCAATTATATCTGGAATATCGTCCGTTCCGAATTGAAAAAGAGAGTATTGGTTATCGATGAGGCTTGGTGGCTGATGCAGTCCGAAGACAGCGCCAAGTTCATTTTCGCACTTTGTAAGAGATGCAGAAAATATTATCTGGGTGTTACGACCATTACTCAGGATGTAAACGACTTTTTAGCTTCGCCTTACGGCCAAGCGATCGTTACCAATTCATCCCTGCAGCTGCTTTTGAAGCAATCTCCGGCCGCGATCGATAATATTCAAAAGACATTCCTTTTGACCGAAGGTGAAAAATATCTGCTCCTGGAATCCGGAGTCGGCGAGGGCATACTTTTCGCCGGATCCAAGCACGCAGCTATTAAGATAGTCGCTTCCTATACCGAAGATCAGCTTATCACTTCCGATCCGCGCCAGATACTTGAGATAGAGGAGGCCAAGAAGGATTTTGCCCAGCAGATGGAATCCGAAGGCGTCGAGGCCGAAGAAGCTTTGCCGCCGGGCTTGGAAGATATGGAAATATAATTATTAACATTATAATATGAACAATAAAAAATTAGGGATCCTATTGGTAATAGCCGGGCTTTTGCTCCTGGGCTTGATAATCTATTTTCTTTTTTTCTTGAATTTTGAACAAGATATCCAAACCTTCACCGGAGGCGGCGGTCAGAACGCGGAGAGTGAGCTATCCGAGCTCGGAGACGAAGAAGAAGCACCGAAAAAAGTGATACGAGAGATCACTATTACTCAGGATAAAGAAGCTGAACCGGCCGGGGAGGCTGATATCAAAGCAACTGAGCTAAAGAAAATAGCCATGTCCTTTACCGAAAGGTTTGGCAGCTATTCCAATCATTCCGACTTTTCCAACATTTCCGACCTGAAGATATTTATGACTGAAAGCATGCAAAAATGGGCGGATAACTTCATCAAGACCGGCCGGCAGAGTTTGGGAGACACTTCTGTTTACCAAGGTGTTATTACCAAAGCGATAACTTCGGAGGTCAAAGAATATAGCTTGGGCGAAGGCCGAGCCAGAATATTGGTCAAAGCTCAAAAGACAGCCACTAATGGTGATGATGATTCCAGCGTCAGCTATGAGGATATGATGATAATCTTTGCCAAAGAAGAAGGCCAATGGCTGGTGGATGAAGCCGAATGGCAATAATAAATATGTTCAAAGTGAAAAAGCCAAGATCAAGAAAGGTAAAAAAGGACAGAACGATTTTTTTTGTGATCGTTTGCCTCTTTAATTTTTTTATCATATTTGGGATATTCTTTTCTTCTCGGTCGACCGATACTGTAAAGAAAGGCGCTCTGGCTTATGATAGTCGGTATTTACAGGAGCAAAAAGGAGATCCTTTTATCACCAGAAATCCGAATTTGGAACCGAATATTTCCGAGCCGGTCATTAACGGCGACGATCCCAGTCTTGGAAATAGGGACGCGGTTGCTAATCTGATACTTTTTTTCGATCCGGATTGTCCTTATTGCCGAGAGCAATATCAGGTCATTAAGCGGGTTTATGAAAAATATTCCGATGACCTGCGCTTGGTCTGGAAGGATTATCCTGATAAAGATCGGGGATCATCTTCTTGGCAAGTAGCGGTCTATGGACGCTGTGCCTATGAGCAAGAAAAATTTTGGGATTTTTTGGATATCCATTTTTCCGATATGAACCTTCCTTTGCCCGAAGCCGCTTCAAAAGCCGGTCTTGATCAAAGAAGACTTGCCAAGTGCTTAAGCAGTGAAGAGGCGCCATCAAGGGTGCAAAAAAATATAAAAGAAGCCGATTCATTGGGTATTGTCGGCGTACCATTTATTTATGTGAACAAAAGGGGCTTGCTCGGAGAAGTGGGCGAAGAGGAGCTTGAAAGTATAATTAAATTTGAAATACAAGGAGCGACAAGGTAATTATGGCAAATATCAAAAAAATATATTCATGTTCGCATTGCGGCGCCCAGTTCCCGAAGTGGAGCGGGCGTTGTTTGGAATGCGGAGCCTGGAGCACTATTGAAGAAGGATCGATCGATGCCAAAGCAGCAGAGAAAAAGGAGATAGAGGCTGTTGCGCCGGCGCCGGTGATCGATCTTAAAAAAACAAAAGATCATGATCTTGAAAGGATCAAAACCCCTTTTTCAGAGCTGGATCGGGTTTTGGGCGGAGGAATAGTCCCCGGATCTTTGGTGCTTTTGGGCGGAGAACCGGGCATTGGCAAGTCCACTATAGTGGCGCAGATCGCCGATCATTTGGGTAAAAATGGCCAGAAGGTAGTATATGTTTCCGGAGAAGAATCCGCCGGCCAAATAAAAGCCCGTCTTACCAGGATAGAGTGCGGTTTTGAGAATATTTCTTTCATTAGTGAGATAAATGTTGAGAAGATCAAAGCGGCGATAAAAAAAGAAGAACCGGTTTTGGTGATAATAGATTCCATACAAACAGTGTACTCATCAACTGTTCCTTCGGAAGCGGGAAGCGTGAGCCAGATAAGAGCCTCAGCCGGCGCATTTATGGAATTGGCTAAAGAAAGCAATATTTCCATATTCCTGATCGGCCATATCACCAAAGACGGGGCTATAGCCGGTCCGAAATCGCTTGAGCATATCGTTGACACTGTTGTTTATCTGGAAACTGAAGAATCCAATAATTATCGCATCTTGCGTACTACGAAAAATCGTTTCGGATCCGTCAATGAGCTGGGCATCTTTGAGATGACCGGTAGCGGGTTTTTGGAAATAAAAAATCCCTCAGCTATTTTTGTGGAAACAGGAGGGGAGGATCTGAGTGGATCGGTCCTTTCGGCCATAATGGAAGGTTCAAGGCCTTTTCTTATAGATATCCAAGCTTTGGTGACCAAGACGGTCTTCGGCTATCCTCAGAGAAAGGCATCCGGATTCGACTTGAACCGGCTGCAAGTACTGGTGGCGGTCTTGACCAAGAAGGCTAATGTCAATCTGACCAATCAAGACGTGATCCTAAATATTGTCGGCGGGCTCAAGGTGAGCGATCCCGGTATCGATCTGGCCGTTTGCCTTTCGATCTGCTCATCACTGCTCAATCAAGTGATCGATAGAAAGACGATAGTCCTAGGCGAGGTTGGCCTGGGTGGGGAAGTGCGCGGTGTTTCCAAGCTTGAGCAAAGATTGAACGAAGCAGAAAAGCTCGGCTTTGAAAAAGCCATTATTCCCGACGTGAATATCAAGACCAAGAATTTGAAATTAAGAAAGGTAAAAAATATCGGAGAGCTTTTGAAATTTTAATATTACAGTTACCATAAAAATAAGCCGGTGAACGCTTGAGCGTTGACCGGCTTTTGAGTTTTTACCAGATCTTTAAGCCGTTGAAATGGCTTATTGGGATTGCCATTGCCTTGTGAGAGTCTTCGTAGACCCTCTCTGTTCTTAGTGGTCTGGCAAAGACAATCATCTGGTACTGGAACATTGGAATGAATGTTCCAAGAAAATAGGAGATTGCTGCTTTCTTCCTGGGGAAAATACGTACATTTTCTCCAGGGTTGATCGTTTTTCCTGTCAATTCGCATCTTATGCTTTTTGACAGAGGAAGAACGATACTTCTCGGGCAATTAATGGTCAGAACATTATTCATAACCACCTCCTTATATAAAGAAACAGATGCCTAAGCTATACTTGTATCATAGCAAAAATTATTAAAAAAGTCAATATCGATTATATATTTAATATTAGCAAATAAATAAGGTATATAATTGACAAGTATATTAAAATATGCTATAATTTAAGATAGAAAAATAAGAAATTTTGTATTTCATCAAGCGCAAACAGGCCCAAGCATCAGCTCGGGCCTTTTCTTTTATTCCAAATGTATCTCTTTTAATGATCTGTCCACTTCTTCTTTTAGGATCAAAGCGCTTTTGAACTCCGGGTCTGTGTTTATTAATTTATCCGCTTCGACTTTGGCATTTCTCATCAACTCCAGATCCCAAAGCGTGGCGATCTTCATTTCCGGAAAACCTTTCTGCCTAGTGCCGTATATTTCTCCTGAACCGCGCAATTCCAAGTCCATTTGCGCCAGCTTGAATCCATCCCGAGTGTTTTCCATGATCTTGAGCCTTTTTAAAGTATCCGGTGAATTCGATCCCGTGAACATGACGCAATAGGATTGAAGATCACCGCGTCCGACACGGCCGCGAAATTGATGCAATTGCGCCAAGCCGAAGCGCTCGGACCCCTCGATCATCATAATGGTCGCGTTCGGCACATCGACTCCGACCTCGACCACGGAAGTCGATACCAATATCTTATGCTTGTTTTCTAAAAAGCCTTTCATGATCTCTTCTTTTTCTTTTGGCTTCATTTTTCCATGAAGCATAGCCATGGGTATGTCCTTGAAGATGTTTTCATTAAGAAGCTTGTATTCGCTCTCGGCTGACTTAACGCCCAGAGTATCGGACTCTTCAATAAGCGGGCAGATCACAAAAGCCTGCCGGCCGGAGGCTATCTGTTCGCGCACGAAATCATAGACTTTCTGCCGTCCGCTATCAAAAACAAGTTTAGTGATGATGGGTTTTCTTCCGCTTGGCATTTGGCTGATGACGGAAATATCCAAGTCGCCAAAAAGCGTCAAAGCCAGGGAGCGGGGAATAGGCGTGGCAGTCATGGATAGCAAGTGCGGTACGGTGCCGGGATTGCCTGATTTTTCGATCAAAGCCTTGCGCTGAGCGACTCCGAAGCGGTGCTGTTCATCGATCACAGCCAGCCCGAGTTTTTCAAATTTCAATTTTTCCGAAACCAAAGCATGGGTTCCGATCACAATATCAACCTCGCCGTTCGCTATCATCTCAAAAAGCTTGGCTTTGCCGATCTTGTCATCGGTATTCAAGGCTCTTGTTGAAGAAGAAAGCAAGGCAATGCGGATAGGAAAAGATCCTAATAGCTTTTTGATCGATCCATAATGCTGTCTGGCTAATATTTCCGTGGGCGCCATCAGGGCGGATTGCAGGCCGTTTAGAGCTGTATTCAACATAGCTATGGCAGCTACCACGGTCTTGCCCGAGCCAACATCGCCATTTAAGAGCCTGGCCATGGGTTTGGCCTCCTCCATATCCTTCAGTATCCGCCAGGCGGACTTTTTTTGATCTTCGGTCAGCTGAAAGGGGAGTGAATCAACAAATTCGCGAGTGTCTTTTTCTTTGAAAGCGATCGCTTGCGCCTGTGAGCTTTCACGTTCTTTTTTTATTATCCCGGATTTGAGCTGTAAAATGAAAAGTTCATCAAAAGCCAGCCTGGCTCTGGCTCGATGCAAGTATTCTTTGCTTTGAGGAAAATGAATATTGCTGATCGCCTGATCAAGATCGAGTAATTTTTGCCTTTCCTTGATGTGGGTTGGTAATATTTCTTCCAGTTCATTTAAGAATTCCAGTGATTGCCGGATCAGAAATCTCACCTGCTTTTGGGTTACCCCCTCGGTAAGCGGATAAACGGGTACAAGGCCGGATGTATGGATCTTGCCCTTGCGGCCGATCTTTTCGTAGATCGGCGAGATCATGGATATGAT